>DATBDI010000225.1:0-16766 GCA_036270025.1 Candidatus Udaeobacter sp.
TTTCACCATGCCTGCCGCGAACGATCTCCGCAGAGGAATGGCCATCAAATACAATGGCAATCCCGCCATTGTGCTGGAAGTCCAGCATCGCACGCCGGGAAATTTGCGCGCGTTTGTTCAGGCCATTATCCGCTACATCAACACCGGCAAGAGCGCCGATGTGCGCTTCGGATCAACGGACAAGGTGGAGCTGGTCGACATCGAGCGAAAACCGCTCGAGTTCAGTTATCATGATCGTAATGGATACCATTTCATGGATCCGGAGACGTACGACACGATCACGTTGCACGACAACCTCATCGGCGATGCAAAAGATTTCCTCGTAGAGAACCTTTCGGTGCAGGTCCTCTATGCGGAAGGTAAAGCCGTGGAGATGGAACTGCCCGCGTCAGTGAATCTGAAGGTGATCGAGTCGCCGGAGGGTCTGCGCGGCGACACGGCTAGCAATGTCACCAAGCCTGCGACGCTCGAGACGGGAAAAAAAATCAACGTCCCGCTTTTCATCAAAGAAGGCGAAACGATCAAGATCGATACGCGAACAGGCGCATACATGGGGCGCGCGTAATTGCTTCTCTTCCGGGGAGCACCCCGAAAGCTTTCGGGGTTCATCTCGGCAGCTTGCCGAGATGCATCGCGCAACCCGCGACTAACCTTTGCGTGCAGGTTTCCGGCAAGCTGCCGGAAACTACAGGCTGGCAGCCTGTGCTCCCCGGAAATTCCAGATTTCGCTTTTCCAAATTCGTCATGATCCGCGTAATCTGCGGACGAGTTTGAGACCAACGAAGCGCAAATCGACAAACAATCGCAGCGCGCGCAAATCTAAGCGCGGCCGAAAAATCGTTCGTAGCGTCGCGCGCACGCGATCAATTGTTCATGTCTCAGAGCCGCTCACCATTCCGACACGCTGGGTGAAATTTATTTGTGCGATTTTCCTGCTGCCGATTTGCGCGATACTCAGCCAGACATTTTTCACTGCGTTCGCGCGCGCCGCGGTGACGCAGCGGCTGTGGGCAGGCGAAGAATTCTGGTTTTTCTCATTGGGCGTAGTCCTCTGGCTGATCGCTTTTTTCGGTCTTCCACGTCCGATTCTAATTTACGTCTTCGGCCACGAGCTCACCCACGCGCTGTGGGTCTGGCTCATGGGCGGACGGGTGAGCCGCTTTCAAGTTAGCAGCGAGGGCGGACACGTTGTCACGAGCAAGGCGAACTTCTGGATCGCGCTCGCGCCTTACTTTTTTCCGATTTACAGCATTGTCGCGATCGCTGTTTATGGCGTGCTCAGCTTTTTCGCAAACGTGCAGCCGTACGGGCGATTGCTTTACGCAGTGATCGGCGCGACGTGGGCATTCCATTTCACGTTCACCTGCTGGATGATTCCAAAAAACCAGACAGACCTGAGCGATCAGGGGACGTTTTTTTCGCTCGTGGTGATTTATCTAATGAATCTCGCCCTGCTGAGCGTGATGCTGGTCCTCGCCTCGCCGCAAATCACCTTCGCAAGCTTCGGCGCGGACTTGCTGGTGAACTTCGGCAATTTCGCACAGTGGGTTCTCGATTTGCTCGAAGATACAAGGCGCAGATTGTAGCCGTCGCCCTGAGGGCGACGCGTTCAATGAACGTTATGCGCGCCGCGCTTGGCACCGTGAAGCGGCTACAGATTTGTGATCACCGCGAAAGGGAGACTCGACAGCGCATCGCTGAGTTTCACTTCTCGACCCTGCAAATGAACAGGGCCGCAGGTAAACAGGTCGTGCGCCGACGTAAGCGAAAGCGTTCCGGGAAATTCGATTGCCGTATCCTTCCAGAAATCGCCGACAGGCGGGAAGCCGACGCGCGACGAAAGCCGCGGCGCGACGACAAGAATCCACTTGTCTCCCACAACCCGGACGAAACTGACGCAACATTCGGCAAACGTTCCACGGGCATGAAGCGGCAAGTATTCGCCGCGCTGAAACAGTTCGGCGTGCTCGCGGCGAAATCGCAGGAGGCGCTGCGTCAGAAACAATTTGATTCGGCCATCGGGCCAGCTTTGCATGAGTTTCCCGGGAACCGCTGTGGTTAATTTTTTGAGCATCTCGCGGCGCCGATCGTAATCGACCGAACGCCGGTTGTCCGGATCGACAAGGCTGTAGTCCCAGATTTCGTTTCCCTGATAGATATCAGGCACGCCGGGAGACGTGAATTTCAGCAACGTTTGGGCAAGTGAATTGATTGCGCCCAGACGCGCAAGCTCCTTCGCCACAGGCAGGAAAGTTGGCAGGAACTTGTTTGGCGATGACGGATCCAAAATCTTCGCCAAGAAATCCGACACTGCTGCATCCCATTGTGCGTTCGGCTGGATCCAACTCGTATTGATCTTTGCTTCGTGCAGTGCCTTCGCCATATACGTTTGGATGCGCTCGATGTAATCCGGGTGCGGCTCGCGCTCTGGTTCGCCGTTTTCCGCGATCGGCCAGGTGCCGAGTAACGTCTGATACAGCAGATATTCTTCATTCGCGTCGGGCGCTTCCAATTCATTGACCGTTTGCTTCCAACGCCGATTCGCCACCTGCCAGCGCTGCAATGATCGTCGCCAAAGCTCGGAAACTTCCGAAATTGCGACGATCCGCGCCCGCACGTCTTCACCGCGTTTGGTGTCGTGCGTTGACGTTGCGAGTAACGTCGCCGGCCAATTGTGCTGCCGATCCAGATTGCGCTCGTGAAAATCATCGACGCCAAGCCCAAATTGTTGCGGCTCGCCGCCAACTTCGTTTAGCGCGCTCAACCGGTTGTAAATGTAAAACACGGTGTCTTCCAGTCCCTTTGCCATCACTGGCGATGTCGTCTGCTGGAATTTCAAAACGAAATGCATGTGTGCCGCGCGTCCATCGGCGTCGAGATTTGCTGGAAAACGAAGCAGCAACACCTCGCAAAGAAAATTGAAAATCGATTCGTCCATCACTGGATTCCGGCGCTTCGCGGCGGCGATCGCGCGCTCGATGGCTGCAGCATCTTCCTCGGACACAGACTGACCCGGCGCGAGATAAGTGCGATAGCCAGGGAAACAGGCGATGGTCTCGCGCACCGCCCGTGAGAGCGCCTCAAGCGTGAAATCGCGGTACCAACGACTTCGCTCGGACAGCCGGTCCAGCATGTTACCCAACACGTTGACGTCATTCGCCAGCGCCAGCTTCGTCACCTGTAGTTTTTTCGCATACACCAGATGGCCAAAAGGCATCGAGTGACCAATGAAACGGTGGAACGTCTTCGTAATGGATTCCTCCGCCGAGGAATCGACAAGCAACTGGATCACTTGATTGGCAAAATCGTATCCAGTCGTTCCGTGGACGCGCCATTCCTGGCGCAACGTCTCCGGACCCGTGAGAATTTTTTCTGCGAGAATGTAAATGGCGCGCCCGTCCTTCGGCAACGCGATCCCAAGCGCCTTTGCGCAACGCTGCTGGAGTTTTTCGAAATATTCTCCGGGCAAAAATAAACCGTCCGGATGATCTATGCGCAAGCCCGTGACTGCGCGCGCGCTGACTAAATCCAGGGTCAGCCGGTGAATGGCCTCGAATACCTTCGGCAATTCCACCCGGATGGCCGCGAGGTCGTTTACGTCGAAAAAACGCCGGTAGTTGATTTCTTCGGCGGCCACACGCCAGAAAGCGAGCCGGTACGACTGTGCGTTGAGCAATTCGTCGAGCGTATCGAAGCTCCGCGGCTCCCCCGGTTTTCCGTTGATCTGCGTCAACGCTTTTTCGATCGCCTGTTGCACCAGCGGTGCTTCGGCGCACCGCCGTTCCAGACGGCGCTTGATTATTTCCTTTTCGCGAATTCGCTCGGCAATGCGCTTGGCATCGGTCTCGGTGCGCTTTGGCAAATATTCAAGCGCCGTCAAGATACTCTGCAATTCTGCGTAAAAATCTTCGTCTTTGTACTTGGCGAGATTCCCTAAAGCAGCTTGCAGCATGTAACGATATGTTCCCGGCGCGATCGGGAGGGTGCGCTGGCCGTACAGCAAATAGAAAGTCCCTTCCTCAAAGCGCACCCGCAATTCGCCACGCTCAAGCACCCGCCCGTACTGGTCGGCAAGAATTGGCAAAAGAACCTTGTCGCGCAGATCAGATTTTAGCGGCTGCCACTCGATGTCGAAGTACGCGGCATACCTTGAGCTCGGCCCGTTTTCCAGCACGTCCATCCACCACTGATTCCGCGAATCTGCGACCCCGACATGGTTCGGCACGAAGTCCAGCACCTGGCCCATCGAGTGCGTTTGCAGTTCCGCGATCCACACATCGTAATCGGCACGCGAGCCAATGGCGGCATTCAGCTTGTTGTGATCGGTAATGTCGTAGCCATGCAGACTGTCCGGGCTCGCCTGAAAATATGGTGATGCATAAACGTCACTTACTCCAAGAGCGTCCAGGAACGCCACGATGTCGCGCGCCTGCGAAAAACTAAACCAGCGGTTGAACTGGAGGCGATAGGTGCAAGTTGGAACGCGCGGATGCATCGTGGTCACAGCCGCAAAAGGTAGCACATGCGTCTCGCTTGTGACCCAAAGCGCAAGCCAGAGGCTCGCGCTACATTCTCTCCGGCACTTTGATCCCCAGCAAGCCGAGACCTTGTTTTAAAATCCGGCCGGTCAGGTCACACAAACCAAGGCGGGAACTGCGTGTCGGCTCCTCCGATTTCAATACCGGGCACGCCTCGTAGAATGCGTGAAAGCTGTTCGCCAGCTCGAACAAATAGTTTGCGAGAATGTTCGGCCGAAAATCGTTCAACACCTGCGGCACGATTTCCGCGAACTGGCACAGGCGTTTGGCGAGATTGAGTTCGGTGGGATCCGCTAATATTAGCGACGTAGCCACAGGTTTGTGGCCCGCCTCTCCCTCGACGCCCTGCAAGGGCGTAGCGACAGCAGATTCGCCTGCTTTCCGAAAAATCGACCGAATACGCACGTACGCATTTTGCAAGTACGGCGCAGTGTTGCCGTGCAAAGAAAGCATCTTGTCCCAGGAAAAAACGTAATCAGTCATTCGGTATTGCGACAGATCCGCGTACTTAACGGCGCCGATCCCAACTTTGTCGGCGATGTCGCTTTTTTCCTCCTCAGTGAGGTCGGGATTCTTTTCGTCGACGATCTTGCGCGCGCGCCTGCATGCCTCCTCCAGAAGATCGCGCAACGGAACGTTCTCGCCCGAGCGCGTTTTCATCAGTTTTCTGTCCTCGCCAAGGATGCTGCCAAACGTGATGTGACGTAATTCAGCAGTGTAACCTTCGCGCCGCGCGATCTCGAAGATTTGTTTGAAATGCAACGACTGCGGCGCACCGACCACATACCAGATGATGTCGGTTTTTAGATCGTTGATACGGTAATCAATCGTGGCGAGATCGGTCGTCGCGTAATTAAACCCACCGTCGCGCTTGCGGACGATGAGGGGTTTATCTGCCAGTTCAGGAATGTCGCGGAAGAAAACAACCACGGCGCCTTCGCTGATCTCGGCGATGCCGGATTTGAGCAACCGATCGACCACGCCGGACAACCGGTCGTTGTAAAAACTTTCGCCGCACTGAAGGTCGTAATGAATATCCAGCAGGTCATAAACCCGCTCGAAGTCCTGCATGGAAAAAGCGACGCACTGGTTCCAAATATTGGTATTTTCCTTGTCGCCAGCCTGGAGCTTTATCAACTCCTGACGGCAGGCCTCCCGAACGTTTGAATCGTGCGTCGCTCTCTTGTTTGTCTCCTTGTAGACGCGCACGATTTCCGACAGCGGATCGCGCTGCAGCGCTTCTCGATCCAGCAGATTCTTCCAACCCCAAATGACCATCCCAAACTGCGTTCCCCAGTCGCCGATGTGATTATCGCGAATCACTTCATGTCCGAGAAACGCCGCGATCCGCGCCAGCGCGTCGCCGAGGACAGTGCTCCGGATATGACCGACATGCATCGGTTTGGCTACGTTCGGCGAACCGAAATCAATCACGATGCGTCGCCTCGATTTCGCTTCAGCGACGCCAAGCCGATCATCCTGCAGGATTTCAATTGCTTTCTTTGCCGTCGCATCGGCTCGAAGTGTGAAATTGATAAAGCCGGCGCCCGCGACGGTCGGAGTTTCGCAAACGTCGCCAGCATCAAAGTGCGCGACGATTTTCTCCGCAACAGCTCGCGGATTCTCGCGGCGCTGCTTGCCTAGAACCAACGCCGCGTTGGTCTGGTAGTTGCCGAACCGCGGATCGGTCGCCGGGCTCAGCTCGCCGGCCTCTGGCAGACCGGCACGCGCGAGCGCATCGCTTAATTTTGTCGCAAGAATTGCTTGGAACGTTTCCATTGGAAAGCTGTAGTCGCTTCCCTGTGGGAAGCGCGACGCCGGTGTGCCATCCACGTACGCGCCGCGTCGCTCACAGAACGACGGCTACAAGTCACGAGCGGTCGCGAAAGATCGACAGAATTTCGTCCGCGGATTTTGCGCTGGCGAGACTTTCGCGCACAGAGCGATCGTTAAGAAACTTCGCGATCGAAGCAAGCGTGCGAAGATGCGTCTGAAATTGATTTTTCGGCACGATGAAGAGCACAACAAATTTCACCGGAGCATTATCGAGCGCATCGAATTCAATGCCGCGGGTCGATCTTCCGAAGGCCGCGACGACTTCGTCGAGACGGTCCGATGAACAATGTGGAATAGCAATGCCGAAGCCGATGCCCGTGCTCATGGTTTCTTCGCGCTGTTTCAACGCGGCGAGAATCGGCTCGCGATCCTGCGGCTTAATCTTGCCGAGACTAACGAGCAAATCGATAAGCTCGACGATGGCCCCCCAACGCTCAGTGGCGTTCATCTCAGGGATGATTTGCTCGGCAGAAAGTAGATTGGCCAAGGACATGCGAACGCCGGGTGCGGGAGGCCAAGCTTAGCGGGAGCGTCTGTGTTGACAAGCGCTTTTGCGGGGAGCGCGGGCATGTTGCCCGAACTGCCCGGCATGTCGCCGGACAGCTTTGCCGCGGTGGCCCGAAACAGTTCCGCGTTAGGGAGTTCACAGTCCGGCACGCACAGAGCCGCCGGCAACATGCCGGCGGCAGCGGGCAGAATGCCCGCGCTCGCCTAACTCTCTTCGCGGATCTTGTAATTCAATCGCCGGGAAAGCAGCCAGCGTACGCCGAACATGTCGATCGTTGCGCGCACAGCCCGATTGCCCAGACCGTACTTGCTTCGGCCGAAGCGGCGGGACCGATGATTCACCGGGACTTCGACAAGTCGGTAACCTGCGCCTTTGATCAGCGCCGGGATGAAACGATGCATTCCTTTGAAAGGGACCAGCGCGCTTACACATTCCCGTCGCATTGCTTTCAATGTGCAACCCGTGTCGCGTACACCATCTTTGGTGAACCGGCTGCGAACGGTGTTGGCGACGCGGCTGGTCAAGCGCTTCGGCAACGTGTCTCTGCGCTGCGCACGATACCCGCAAACCAGATCGGCCCCGTGCGCGATCTCATCGAGAAGCTTTGGAATGTCGGCAGGATCGTTTTGCAAATCGCCATCAATGAGAACAACCGTCGCACCCCGGGCTGCGGTGAGACCCGCGTAAATCGCCGCGCTCTGTCCTGTATTTTTTTCAAACCGGACCACGCGTGTGTTTGACGAACGTTCGATACGTTCAACCGAGCGATCGACTGATCCGTCATCGACAAAGATGACTTCGTGATCGACGCCTCTCAAGGCCTCGCGCAGCTCTGATTGCAACGTCGGAATGTTCTCTTCTTCGTTGAAAACGGGAACAATCACCGAAACTGAGGTTTCGTGCATGTCGGCGTAACTTAGGCATCTTGCCTGACGCGTCGAGCGAGCTTCCCAGCTTGCTGGAACTTGCGACCAAGATGGCCGCTCACGACAGCCATGATGGCTGTGTTACAACGGCAGTGTGCGGTAATTTCGACACAGAAACACCTGCCATGTGCGGATCACTTTTCCATGGCGCGATACTTCGATCGTGCCTACCGGTTCGGTGGATTGGAATGCAGCTCGAATGTTGTGCGGCACGTGCTCTTTCTCGCCGCTGCGGATAAAGAGAGCGTCACGGCCCACAAAAGGATTGATCCCGTTCTCCTCCGTGTAGGTTTCGCCCTCCGACCGCGGCATGCCGGGTTTTAATTCGACGAATTCGTCGTAGCGCGGCCAAAATGAGAACTGATTCAGCATGTCCTGAGATTCAGGAATATAAACCGGCGGATGACCCGGCCCTTCCACCCGTTTGTCGCGCAGATAAAACGAAATTTCCGACGCGCGGTCCCGGGCGTCGGCAATCAAAAAAAGTTTCTGACCCAATTTGGTCTCCAGATCGTTACGCACGTTTTCCAGCGCTCTCGTCGCACTCTTCCATCCGCGCATTCGGTCGCTTGGATCATTTCGCTGGAACTGATATCCAGCGGCGCGCAACAAATCCGTGTCCAAGGCGATCACGCTCATAGCAAGTCCAATCAGTATCGCCACCACCGCGCCGAATCTTAGCGCCGCACTGTCTTCGAACCGTTGCCACCAGAAGTACAGGGCCAAAAGGCCGAAACCGAGAAAAGCAAGCCCATCCCAATTCGGCGCAGCGGCTTTGTTCACGGACAGAAGCAGGTAAAAGACAAATACCGGCAAGCCGAACCACATCAAGAATAGCACCTTGAACTGCTGGTTCACACGCCGCCAGCTCGCAATGACGCCCCAGGCCAAGGCTAGAAACAGAACTGGCGAATACACCAGGAAGTGCTGAGCGAGGAACGAAAGAATTTCCGCAGGATGAACACCAAATCCGTGCTCGAGATTTCCGCGTGAACGCAGATGCGTGAGAGTGACCCACGCATGGTGCTGGTTCCATATTACGGGGGGAATCGTGCAAATCACGAATACGCAGATCAATGAATACAAAGCCGGACGCCTGAACTCCTGTCTTAGCCGGGGGGCGAGGGCCAGCACCAGCAGAATTGAAACAAGCTCAAGCGCATTTGTGTATTTGGATAGAAAACCAAGACCAATCAGCAATCCGGTGAAAGGCCACCACCATGAAAACCGGGGGCTCTTTTCTACGGCCATCCAAAATGTGAACATCGCCGCCAGCCAGAAAAAGATCGACAACGAATCGATCGTCATCACGAATGCACCGACATTGAAGAGTGGCGTGGCATTCAACGCCATGACTGCCCACAACCCGGCGGTGGCATTGAACAATCGGCGGGAGAAGTAAAACAGCAGGAGACTGGTGCCTGCTGCCAGCAGCGGACTGAAAAAGCGAACGCCGAACTCGTTTGCGCCGAAGAGCGCGGTGCTGGCGCGAATGACAAACGCTATGGCGGGCCCCTTACTGAAATAAGCCGGCGCGAGGCGCTCCGACCACATCCAGTAATGCGCCTCGTCAAACTCCAGATCGGTCGTCGCCAAAAGCGATAATCGAATCGCCGTCAGCGCGATGACAAAAAGCCAGACCGCGCGCGTTGTGCTCATGGACAGTAGCGCGAGCCTCTGGCTGGCGAATCTGAAGGCGAACTGGAAGCATGCCCTGCTATCAAGCTTGGATGACGCGAAAAGATTGCCGGCATCCATTTGCGTCCCATGGTTCTCCAAATGAATTCGAACAGTGCGAGCAACAACAGTGATTCGCCGATACCCAGAAAAACTGTAGCGATCACATCGCTGGGCCAATGTGCGCCGAGATAAATTCGGGAATACGCGATTGCAACAGTAACGAACCAGTAGAGCCACCCGCGCCGCGGATAAAAGAAAGTCAAAAAAAACGCGATGATCGTGTTACTCGTCACGTGCCCAGAAGGGAACGATGGCCCCGATCGGTTGCGGTCGGACGAATCGGAGTAACGAATAGTGGGCGGCTTGAAAAACGTGAGAAATTTCGGATTGGCCTTTTGCAACTGCACCATTCGCACAGTCTGCACTTGCTTTGGCCGGCGGCGATCAACCGTCGATTTCAACGCACTGGTCACCTGGCCCGCAATTGATAGTGACAGCGCCAAACAGATCACAAGCGAGCGCGCTCTGAATCGCCCGAAAAGCAATGCGCCAAGTCCAATTCCAACAAAGAATGGCCTCCAGATCGCGGCATCACTCAAACCCGCCATGAACAAGTCCAGAGCTGGGCTCGTCCATTGTTGGTTGATGAGATGAAAGACAGAATGATCCACGCAACTGAGTAGAACGCCGCTTTGCGGTTAATGGGTATATGTTTACATGCGGTACAATGACGAAGCACGAATGTCGAATGTGGAAGGAATGACAAAGCCTGAAGCCCGAAAAAGCAGATACGAGCTTGTGGCACGTTCGTCATTTGGTCATTCGAACTTGTTTCGTCATTCGTCATTCGTCATTCGTCATTTGGCATCAGTCGTTTGCTTTCTGTTCGCAACTTTTTCGCTAGTCGCACAAGCCCCGCCCTCAGCCAAAGACATCCTCAACTCGGTCCGCATGGTCGAATCCCGCCAGGAGATCGATCTGCAGGGGCAGCTTCGACAAAATGATGTCGTGCTTCCGTTTCACCTGGTGCAAATCGGCCCGCTGATTCGTTATTCCTTCACAGATCCGGATGAGACTTTGCAGTTGCGCCTCGGCGAGAATAGTTCGCGCCTGGATCTTTTAAGCGGCGGCGAAAGGGAAAAATTTTCCGCGTCGAAGCTGAATCAAAGAATCCGGGGCACCAGTCTTACGTATGAAGATCTGGCGTTTAAATTTCTATACTGGCCGAATGCGAGTGTGCTGGGTGAGGAAAATGTCCGCACACGCAAATGTTGGAAACTGCAACTGCGCGCGCCATCGGGCGAGTCGCAGTACTCGAATGTGGTGCTGTGGGTGGATAAGGCGAGCGGCGCGCTGATGCGGATGGAGGGGTACAATTCGAACGCGCAACTGGTTAAACGATTTGAGGTTGTCTCTGCACAAAAAATCGAGGGCCGCTGGTTCTTAAAACAAATGCGGATCGAAGAACTCCAGCCGGGTACAAATCACGTGCAGGCACGAATGTACTTGGAAATTAAAAAGTAGGGCACGGAAGAACTGTAGCCGCCTCTCTGTGAGAGGCGCGTTAACGCCGCGCTTCGCACAGCGAAGCGACTACAGCCAAACTTCAGCGCGGCTGGTGCTGATCGGATTTTGCTCCGCTCACCACCAACCGGCGACCGAGGAACTCCTTATCATGCAATTCCTCTACCGCACGTTTCGCTTCGTCGATCGTTTGCATCTGGACAAAGGCAAAACCTTTTGAGCGCTGGTTGTGCCTGTAACTTACGACCTCGGCATTTTGCACGTGCCCCACGCCGTTGAACAATTCGAAGAGATCGCTCTCGGTGGCGTCGAATGACAGGTTGCCAACGTAAAGACGCGGCGAACTGACTTCGATCCGCTCAGGCTTTCGCGAAGGTCGCGAAGGCTGGCTGCCATTGCGCGGCTGTGCCGTGGTCTTCTTCTTCTCTCCGCCGTTCCCGAAAAATTCGGCGATGCGTTGCCAGAGTGTTTTCTTCTGTGTTTTCGCTGGTCCCTGGGGGTCCCGAAAGCGTTCTTGATTTCCACTGCGTCGGCCCCCACCGCGCGAGCGGCGTGGGCGTCTTCCTGATGAATAAGAGTTCATGTTGATCCTCAAGTTCTGTCCAAGTGTTAAAAGGGCGGAGCGCCCCGAAAAACCTCGGGACACCGTCCGCGGCGCGCGATTCATCAAGAGCCGAGTCAAACTTGTTGCAAGCACCCTGCAGCGCCGATGGAAACTCCGCCTCGTCGTGCCGGAAATAGACTTGTCTCAAAGCGTACCCCGGAGCACTCAACCAACGAAGCAGTAATGCCGCGACCGTTCGCAGCATCGGCTGAAGAAATCTGAATCGTCGTAGAAACCGGACGCTCGGAAGATCAAAGAAGATTCCCGACATCTCGCGGGATTATGGCCTGAATGGCAGCCGGTTGCAAGTGGCGCAATCGAATCGTCGTTAAGGGCCACACACGCGGATCATCCTGAACGAAGTAAAGGCGCTCTCAACAGTGTTAGCAGGCACAGTAGTTTGATGGGAGCTCCCTCGTCCTCTTTGCGGCTCGGGATGACAATCAGCGCGTTATTTGATCGCGCAGCGAATAGGCACGCGACTTGATGTATTCTCGCGGCCGCTCACCACGGATCGGTCGCACAAAATATCGTAATTCGCGCCGGGTCAGCTTTGGCTCGTAGCCGAATTCCGGCATGAGATCGCGGCAATGCCATTCTACCCACCCGATCTCCTCTTCCGAAAGTTCGCGCTGCCAGCGTGTAGCCGGTTCGGAGCTAATCTGCGAAAAATTTACGCGCGCCGCAGAGTTACCACTCCAAAACCGGCCGACCTTCGTGGGCGTTAATACAGTCTCCGGGTCGAAGTCGATCCCGAGGTATTCGCAAACTTGTTGCATGAGCGTATCCGGTTCGCAGACCAGTTTTTCATACGGCACCACGAACCCGTGAACCTCGCCGTTGCGCACCCGCTTCGCCAGCCGGGCAGCTACCCGCCAATGCGCGATCACATAATACGTCGAAAACCTTCCTGTTTTCCTCGTTTTCTCCAGCGCGATTTGTGCCGCCAGGATGGCGCGCGGATCGCGAATTGTGACCAGAATTTTTGCACGTGGAAACCGCCTGAGGATCTCAGGAATGTGATTACGATTGGCTGGCGTTTTTTCCACCCACCGCCCGACCGTATCCAATGGCCGTTCAAGCACTGCCGCGTAGGCTTTCACCATCAGGACGAGCAAATCTCCCTGGGTATTAGCGGGATCAAATGCCGCGCGCTCGAACGTTTCGAAGAATTTCTCGCGCGGAAACGTCGAGTAATTTCGCTTGCCCCATTTACACGGACCACCGAACAGCACGTTGGAGAGCGATTGCTTCGTCAGATGATCAAACTGGGCGCGGCGGCCCCGTGGCGCATATTTTGTCAGCACAGTGGGGAAGTACGCCGTTTCTTCCGGCAGCACGAGCAGCTCGGGATGATTGTCGAGTAATGCAACCAAAAGCGTCGTGCCTGATTTCGCCTGGCCGGCGATAAAGCAGGCGCGCTGTTCGAATGGCAGAGCTTCCATCGACGTCAATCAGTGTAAGAGCTCACCACGCTTCTCAAAAATGTTTCGTGTGTCATCCCGAGCGGAGCGAGGGACCTCGCAATTGCTGCTGTATCACGCAAGCTATCAAGTGTGCCCATCCGCGCAATTGAGGGGTCCTTCACTTCGTTCAGGATGACAGCGCATTTACTTCGCCGATTTCAAAAACCAATCGATGAACTTCGGCAGTCCATCGCTCAACCGGGTGCTTGGATTGTAACCGAGCAGTTTTCTCGCTTTTGAAATGTCGGCGCAAGTCAGCGGCATGTCGCCCGGTTGCTCTGGTAGCTGGTTGATTTTTGCCTTTTTGCCCAGCGCAGTTTCAATCGCCGCGATTAAGTCTTTGAGCTGGATTGTGTCGCTCTCACCCAGGTTGAAGATGTCGAACTGCGGCCCGTTGTACTCGAAGGCAGCCATCGTCCCTTGAATCACATCGTCGACATAGGTGTAATCGCGGCGCGTGCTCCCGTCGCCAAACTGGTCGATCGGTTGCCCAGCGTAAATGCGCCTGGTGAATTGATGGATCGCCAAATCTGGACGCTGGCGCGGACCGTACGCGGTGAAGTAACGAAGGGCCACTACACGCAGGCCGTAAAGATGCGAGTAGGTCGAGCAGAGAAATTCTCCTGCGATCTTCGTGGCAGCGTACGGGCTGAGTGTCTGCGTGAGATGTTGATTCTCAGAAAACGGAATGGTGGATGAAGCACCGTATACCGATGAGCTCGATGCAAACACAAAGCGCTCAAGTCCGGTCAGGCGCGCGGCTTCGAGCAGATGCAATGTTCCCGTGACGTTTGTGTCGTAATAGAGTCGCGGCTGCTGAATCGAGGGCCGAACACCCGCGCGCGCAGCCAGATGCGCGATTGCGTCAATCTTCTCGCGACGAAAGACATTTCGCACAGATTCGCCATCACAAAGATCAACGTGGTGAACAGCGACGTGCCCGGCGAGAGCCTTAATATTCGCATGTTTGATCTGCGGATCATAAAAGTCGTTGAAGTCGTCGAGAATGACGACTTCGTGGCCGCTTGCCAGCAGCTTCTCGACGAGGTGCGAGCCAATGAATCCAGCACCGCCTGTGACGAGAACTCGCATGGACTCAGAAGTTCACCATGAAGGACACGGAGTCCACGAAGAAATCGTGTGTACAGTTTGTCGATGGATACGCTTCGCCGCGCGGCCGGCACTCGCCTAGAAATCAGGCCAGTGCGCGATCAAATAAATCCAGTTTAACGCAAGCGCGAGGATGATAATTCCGCGCGCGTATCTCTTTTCCGCCTGACGAAACGAAATTCGGAACCGCGGCGTTCGCGTCACAAGCACGAGCAAAGCATAGACATCAAATGCGATTGCGCCGCACAACAACGCGAAGATGAGCGGATTCCATTTTAGGGCAGCGAGAAAATGGCCATGAAAGAATTGAATCCCACATCGCGTCATTCCACAGGTGAGGCAAGGCAACCCTGTCAGCTCGTGGAAGACACAAACAGGCCAGGGCAAACCGACCGTCAGCCAAGCCGCTGCAAGCGCCACACACGAGACCGAAACGCTCAGCCAGAGCAACTCATGATCAAGGTCGCTCGGCGTGAGTCGACGTGCGCAAAGGTGCATTTGCCGCAGGTCAGTGGTGTGATGTGCTCCAGGCGCCCAAGGCTCCAAACATCATAGCCACGACGAGAATTCCGCCGCAGCAAACAATCAAAGGAAGTAATACGGCAAGAACAGCACGGCCGGTGTCGGTTTGATGTGCGCGCGCCAGGCCGATGCAGGTGCAAACGAGGCCCCAAATACCGGCAATTGCCCCGCCACAAACGGGAATCATCTGCAGAGGACCGGTGGAGCCCTGGGTAAAAGCGACGACGCGATAGGTGGTTTCAAACGGTTGGTTTGCCCCGCCGACGATCATTAAGCAAACATGGACGACCGCGCTGCCGATGAAGAGGCCTATAACGACGAACAGCGGCAGGAGAATAACGAATGCAACTGAACCGATTCCCATGCCGGCCATCGCCGTGAAAGTGTCATGTTGATCAGCGAACAAGCCGACCGAGTGCAATCCGAGTGAGAAAAGAAAGGAAACAATGCCGCCCAAGCACCCGCCGATAACGGCGTAAAGAAGCGGCTCGCCCAAGCCGCCTTGACGCTTCATAACCGTAAAAGCTTCACTCGGTCTGGTGAGCACCATGAGGAGCGTCTCGACAAACGCGCTGATAAGACCACGCTCCCGCCTATGCTCCCAGGGCAGGCCGCTGCGATCGACCCCGGATTCCGGTATAATAGCAGCGCCAGTCTGCGGAGGCGGCGCCTCGCCCGCAGTGACTGCCAACTCCGAAAACTGCGAGAGCGGCTGCCAGGTTGCCATTCCTTCCCGCCAGCCGATGTCCGTAGGGACAAAGCGCCCGGTGCGCAGGCCTTCGCGAACTTCTTCTTCTGAAAATATGCCTAAACTCGCTGCGCCGCGGTTAACGTGGATCATAGCCATAATCCGCTGGTTCTAGTGGGACGCAGGGCGAAGCGCAAGGCTAAACGGTTGGGGACGTTAGCTGTCACCAATGATTCCGTTGTAACGCTGGTGACCTGTTTAACTTTGTAACGTTTGTGGCTCGTCCAGCGCTCGCCAGAAGTACCATGCAGCCACCGACCGATACGGCCGCCACTTCTCGCCGAGCTTCATCAGTTGCGTCGGTTTGGGCAGCTTGCGTTTGCTAAACGTTTTGGCAAAACCTTTGCGTACGCCGTAGTCATCGACGGGCCAAACATCAGGCCGGCCGAGATCGAAAAGAAGCAGCATCTCGACTGTCCAGCGCCCGATTCCGCGCACGGCAGTGAGCCGAGTGACAATCTCTTCATCGCTCATGCGAAGCAACACGCGGCCTGACGGCACGGTGCCGTCGATTGTTTTTGCGGCGAGATCTTTTAACGCCGCAACCTTCGATCTCGAAAGACCGGCACCGCGAAGCTTCTCGTCCGGGGTGGCGAGAACTTTCTTCGGATCGAGCCATTTTGTTTTGGGGTAAAGCGCGCGCACCCGGCTCCAAATCGTTGCGGCGGCTTTCCCGTTTAGTTGCTGGTAAGCAATGGATTCCGCCAGTGCGTCAAACGGCCGGATCGAGACAGCCGGCGTGATTTCATATCGCCGCGATCGTTTGATTAACTGCGCCATGTGCGGGTGACTTTTCGAAATGTGCCGATGCGCGAGATCGCGATTCATGGTGCGGAGCATAAATAAAATGACGAATGTCGAATGTCGAATGACGAACTGTAGGGCGTCTGTGTCAGCCCCGAATGCTTTCGGGGTTCACAGAAACGCCCTACAACTTTCAAGATGCAACTCGATCTGGAAAAACTTCTGCAGCGATTGAAGCCGCTGTTCGAGGAGAATTTTGAAAAGCTCGGCGAACTCGGCGCGGCGTTTTCGGTTTGGCAAAATGGTAAACCGCTGATTGATCTTTACGGCGGATTTTGCGACGCGGGTCGCGAGAAACCGTGGACAGCCGATACGGTCGTCCTGGTCTGGTCTGCAACGAAAGGAATTGGCAGCGCTTGTGTGTTGCATGCGTTGCAACAACAGAAGATTGAGCTCAACCGGCCCGTCGCTGAGTTCTGGCCCGAATTTGGACAGGCAGGCAAAGACAAGATCACGCTCGGGCAATTGCTTTCGCATCAGGCGGGGCTTTGCGCTTTGGA
>DATBDI010000226.1:0-2643 GCA_036270025.1 Candidatus Udaeobacter sp.
AAACCAGTTGGAGAATCAATGCGAGAAAACCAGTCTCGTCCGCGCGCTCGGACCAGTGGATGCCACGATGATCGTGATCGGGTCGATGATCGGCTCGGGCATCTTCATAACGTCAGCGGAATCATCCCGATTGAGCGGTGCACCTGGGTGGCTGCTTCTCGCCTGGGCAGTCGCCGGTTTGTTGACGATTACAGGCGCGTTGTGTTGTTCGGAGCTGGCGACCATGATGCCGCGTGCCGGCGGCGTTTATGTTTTTTTGCGGGAAGCGTACGGTCACTCGATCGGATTCTTGTACGGCTGGACCTTGTTTCTGGTGATTCAAACGGGAACTATCGCCGCCGTCGCGATCGCGTTTGCAAAATTTCTCGGCGTTTTCGTTCGATGGGTTTCGCCGGACAATTATTTGGTCGCGCCGATCTCGTTCGGCGGATACGCGATCAGCCTGTCCACGGAACAACTCGTCGCGATTGCGTTGATCGCTTTGCTGACGTGGAGCAACACGCGTGGTCTCGAGGTTGGAAAAATTATCCAGAACACGTTCACGTTCGCAAAAACAGCTGCGCTGGCTGCTGTGGTCGTGATCGGCTTGTCATTAGGCTGGAAGGCCAATTGTGCTGCGCTAAACGCGTCCTGGTGGAATTCGTGGGCCACCGGCTGGAGCCCGGAGAACGCACAGCCCGGTTTCGCATTCGTCGGCGGGCTCGCTCTCGCGCTGCTCTTTGGAAGATCGATGGTCGGTCCGCTTTTCGCGCAGACGGCCTGGACAAATGTCACCTTTGTCGGCAGCGAAGTGCGCGATCCGGGAAAGAATCTCGTGCGCGCGCTCGTGGGAGGCTGCGGCATCGTGGTCGTGCTTTATCTGCTGGCCAATCTTGCTTATCTGGCAGTGCTGCCGTTTCACGAGATCCAGCACGCACCGCAGAATCGCGTAGCCGTGGCGATGATGAACGCCGTGTTCGGTCATCCGGGCGCAATGTGCATGGCGGCAGCCATCATGATTTCCACGTTCGGTTGCAATAACGGGCTGATTCTCTCGGGCGCGCGCGTTTACTACGCGATGGCGCGAGACGGATTGTTTTTCCAAAAGGTCGCGACCACAAATCGTTTTCACGTTCCGGCGGCGGCCTTGATGGTGCAGGGAATCTGGACAGCATTGTTAACGCTGCCGCGAACCAGAACGATCAACGCCGCGACGCATGAGACGACTTACGGCAATGTCTACAACCAACTGCTCGAATACATTGTCTCGGCGGATTTACTTTTTTACGTTCTAATGATTGCCGCGTTGGTAATTTTTCGGCGCAAAAAACCTGATGCAGAGCGCCCGTACCGCACATGGGGTTATCCGTTTGTGCCGATTGTTTCTATTGTGCTCGCCGGTGTGCTCGTAATCGATCTGGCGTTTCTTGCACCGGCGACTTCAGGAATCGGTATGCTCATCGTGCTGACTGGTGTGCCGGTTTATTTCTTCTGGCGCAAAGTCGAGGCGACGTAAGCCAATCCATTTCGCGTTCGACGCGCGAATATTTTTTGTATGCCTGCAAAATCAAAGAAACAACAGATGGCTGCGGGAGCTGCTCTTGCGGCGAAGCGCGGCAAGCGCTCGAAGTCGTCGCTCAAAGGCCCATCGCGCAAGATGGCCAGCTCAATGAGTCAAAGCGAGCTGCGCAAGCTCGCCAAGACCAAGCGCAAGAAACTGCCGACAAAGAAAAAGCGACGATAAAGCGAGCCGAGGCCGTTCGATCTCGAGCGTCATCCCTGTTGCGTTGTCGCCATCGCCTCTCTCAAAGGCTCCAAGCTCACCCTGCTTGTCCCGGTAAAGGGATGGTCAAGAACGTAGATCAAAAACAAAATCGACGTGAGCATCACCGTGAGTGTAGTGGTAATCAGGTATTGCGCCCTGATGTTTTTCATTCCAAAGAAAAACGTGTAGGAGACGGCGAATACGCCGCCAACAAGTAACACCAACCAGATAACCGGTGGCACCGTATCGTTACCGGCAAATATTCTCAGTCGGCGATACTGAGCCAGGTTGTTCAAACATCGTAACGATTCGCCGTAGAGCTCTCGGTTGGGAATCGAGGTCGCGTCGATCTGAGAAAATAATAGTCTGAGAGGAGTGTGAGCCCCGCCGGAATAGACGCTAAGGTCTCCCGTTGCCATCTTCGGGACTTCATCGTTGTAAACCGCAGCAAGGTAATCTCTCACTCCCTGCTGAATGATTTTCCTCGGAGAATCCGGGAAGGCTCCGGCACTGTGAAAAATATCCAGAGCCTCGCTAGCCTCCAGTTGCAGATTTTTCGTTGCGTCGTCGTATCCGTTCCAGGTAACGAACACGACAAACGCCACCAATACACCGTAGAAAAGGCCAAACGCGTTGAAAATGATGGCTGCGACTTCGTGGTTTTCCTTTAGGACTTCTGCGGAATACTTCCTTCGTACCAAGTAAAGTCCAAACAGACCGAAAAAGGTTGTAATCGCCGAGACGACGAAAAACGAAACCGGCGGCGGTAGATTAAGTAGAAATCGCATACGTTTGTTAGATGTTTTGTAGAAGGTTGCGGCTAATCTAGCGCTTTTACTCTGCTGCGCGTTTCAGCCGGTAGCCGTCCGCGTGCGCACCGTAGCCGGTTGCGTATTCAA
>DATBDI010000227.1:0-1763 GCA_036270025.1 Candidatus Udaeobacter sp.
GGCTGAGGTGGACCCCGAAAATGAGACAGTTGGTTAAGGTGGAGCCCTGCCCCTAGAAGCGCAGATGGCGCGGGAGCAGGATATGAAGCAAACACGCAAGAAGCATGGGGCGGCGTTCAAGGCGAAAGTGGCGCTGGCGGCGATCAAGGGGGATCGAACGGTCGCCGAGCTGGCGGGCACGTACGGGGTTCACCCGAACCAGATCTACGCCTGGAAGAAGCAGCTGCTGGACGGAGCGGCGGTCGTTTTCGAAGGTGGCGGCACGGAGGATACGGCCAGCGCAGCGCAAGTCGATCTTCTGTATCGGCAGATTGGCCAGCTGAAGGTCGAGAACGAT
Organism: Candidatus Udaeobacter sp.; assembly: GCA_036270025.1. Lineage (GTDB taxonomy): Bacteria > Verrucomicrobiota > Verrucomicrobiia > Chthoniobacterales > UBA10450 > Udaeobacter. The sequence continues at coordinate 338 of DATBDI010000227.1, forward strand.
TTTTTGTCACGAAAGCTCGGCAAATGAGCCGGGTGGAGCGGCGCGCTCTGGTCGAGCGCGAGGCCACGACACTGCCGGTATCGCGGCAATGTCGGCTGATGGCAGTTTCCCGCGCTTCGGTCTACCGCCGGTCAGCCGCGATTAGCGCGGAAGACTGCACGATCATGACGCTGCTCGATCGCCAGTACCTGGCGCGGCCGTATTACGGCTCGCGGCGAATGGCGGCGTGGCTGGCGACCCAGGGCCATGTCGTCAACCGCAAACGGGTTCAGCGCCTGATGCGGCTCGCCGGGCTGGTGGCGATCTACCAGCGGCCAAATACGAGCAAGCCGGGACCGGCCCACAAGATCTACCCTTACTTGCTCGGCGGGATCTCGATCGAGCGGGTCAATCAGGTCTGGTGCGCGGACATCACCTACATCCCGATGGCCCGGGGCTTCCTCTATTTGGTGGTGATCATGGACTGGGTCAGCCGTGCCGTGCTGGCGTGGCGGCTGTCGAACACGCTCGGCGCGGAGTTCTGCGTCGAGGCGCTCGAAGACGCGCTCTCCCGTTATGGCCGGCCCGAGATCTTCAATACCGACCAGGGCAGCCAATTCACCAGTGACGATTTCACCGGGACCTTGCGGCACCACGGGGTCACCATCAGCATGGATGGCAAGGGCCGCTACACGGACAATATCTTCGTCGAGCGGCTATGGCGGAGCCTTAAATACGAGGAGGTCTACCTCAACGCCTATGGCAGCGTCGCCGAGGCCAAGCTAGCCATCGGCTCCTGGCTCGGCTTCTATAACGAGGAGCGCCAGCACCAGAGCCTTGGCTATCGCACGCCCCGTCAGGCCTATGAAGCAGAATGCCGGTGGATATGTGGACGATCGGCTTCGCCGACCGGCTGCGCCTTTGCCCACATCCCCACCGGCACAACCGCCAGCGACAGGATCGAGTTGACGAGGAGGGAGGCAGGAGCGATGTCGTGACCGTCGCGCCAGCCGCGATTGGAGCCGGTACTCAAATCGGCGGGGTTACACCTTAGAAGACGGCTCCAGCTGTCTCACGATCGGGGTCCACCTCAGTGCATGCAGCCCAGCTTCCGTGGATTCCCTCCCCAATCGCGGGCGTCGACAGGCGCATGCTCGATCGCATCGGTGATGAGGTGGCCCGAGCGACCTCTGTGGTTCGGTACGCACCGGCCAACCATCAAGGTTGCTGAGGAGCATCTTTTCTCCGTATCCTGCCGGCACAAGTAATCAGATCGGGAACACTCGCTGAGTTCAAGAAACATTTAAACTCATTTAAATTGACGACACTTCTCAGGAGTGAAGCGGATCACACAAGAATACCGTGCCATGGGGTATGAATGGGTAGATCTGGGCCGTCGCGGTCACACTTTGATCGGAGATAGGTCATGTCGCATGAGTGCCACATC
>DATBDI010000228.1:0-2247 GCA_036270025.1 Candidatus Udaeobacter sp.
TCCGCTTAGATAAAAGGCAAAAAATGGCGGCTATCCACCCGAATAAAACTGCAGATGAGACAGAAAAAGTGTAACCATTAACCCACATCGAGTGTTACCTATGTTCCGACCCAAAAGTGTTACCGATGTTCTGACTGCGCCATTGCTGAGTTGTGACGTTTTACTTTTTACTTCTTACTTCTTCCTTCGTACTTTGATGGATGCCTGCTTACGTAATTGTAGAAATCGATATTCTCGATCGTGTCGGCTATGAGCAATACAAGAACCTCGCCGGCCCGACTGTGGAGAAATGCGGCGGGAAATACATCGTCCGCGGCGGCAGGACCGAAGTCCTCGAAGGCGACTGGCAACCGAAGCGGATCGTCGTTCTTGAATTCGAATCAACCGAGCGTGCCAAGGAGTGGCTCAATTGTGAAGAGTATCGCGAGCCTCGCAAGATGCGCCATCGCACAGCCCGGACAAATATGATCCTGGTCGAAGGTATGTAACGCGCGGATGCTGTAGCCGCGGCCCTGTGGGCCGTCTTCGCCGGTGAGGACCGATTCAGATGACCGGCCATAGGCCGGTGGCTACAACAGATTTTCACGCTCGGCGTCTCCCAGACGCTCTACAATGCGGCAGTTGACTTAGCAGTTCGCTTTTTCAATTCGCGCTCTTTCGTTACAATCGTCCGCTCATACCCGGCTAACAGACGGCACCCGCGCGTCGGACTGCTCGCTCATTGAGCAGTCTCGCGTCCCTTGATCTCGTGCGCGGGGTTCCCGATCACAATGGCCCGCGGTCTCACGTCCTTCATTGCGACGGCTCTTGCCCCGACGATCGCACCTTCGCCAACCGTTACACCCGGCCCCACAAAGGCATCCGCACAGATCCACGCTTCAGACCCGATCGTGATTGGCGGACGCAGCAACGGAAAATCAGGCTTCGTATGATCGTGTGTTCCGGCACAAAGGTGAGCACGATGCGAAATTGTTACGCGCTGCCCCAGGGTGACACGGCCCAGGTTGTAAATAAACGCGCACTCGCCGATCGCGCTTTCATCTCCTGCCTCGAGGTTCCATGGAAAGTAAATCGTCACGGAAGGATATACATGCACCCGACGCCCGATCTTTGCTCCGAAACAGCGAAGCAAAAACCGTCGCCAGGCGAAACACGGCCTCGGGCTCAAGCGGAAAAGCGGCTGCGACAAAGTCCACAGCACACGCCGAATCATCTCGCCTGAAGAATACTTCCTGGCCCGACGGTTTTCTTTAACGTCCAGCATCAGAAAGACCACTGGCTTGTTCTTTGACCTGATCAGGCCAACACCGCCAGGTTGCAGATTCCTTCCCCGCCTTCACGCTTAAGCTGCCTCCAAATTTTTCAACACGCGTACGTCAGCAGTGAGCCGTTTTTCTGCGCGCAATGCGCACCGAAAATCGTATTCGGTCTGAAGATTAAGCCAGAAGCGTGGCGACTGGCCAAAAAACTTGCCAAGTCGAATCGACATCTCTGGCGAAATTCCTCTTTTTCCAAGAACAATTTCGGAAATGGTCTTTGGTGTAATCCGTAATGACCGCGCCAGTTTATTCTGGGAGACGTTCAGAGGTTTCAGATACTCCTCCAGAAGAATCTCACCAGGATGGATCGGGTTGGCCATGACTTAACTATTGCGTGGTCCACAATAACCGCTGGATTCAGGCGATCAAGCTAGGTTTTCAGTGATAGTCGCAGATCGTGACCTTCTCCGGCCCGTTTGCAGTCCACACAAAAATGATCCGCCACTGATCATTAATGCGGATCGAATGTTGGCCCTTGCGCTTCCCAGAAAGCGCTTCGAGCTGATTTCCAGGCGGCACAGAAAGATCGCTCAGCTTTTCGGCAGCGTGCAATTGCAACAACTTGCGAAGCGCGGCTCGAGCAATATTTCCGTATCGCTTCGATTTTTCAGAGATCCAGAGCTTCTCAGTCTCCTTATCGACGAAGGAAAGGATCATCGTTCATCACTACGTCTCACGCTCTTCGGTATTGCTCCCCCGCCTACAACCCAGTCATAAACGGCTCGCATCTGTTGGCCAATTTGAGGCCAAGAGAATTTTGTCGCGACCAGAGTACGGCCACGGTCGCCGGTTAGTCTTAGATCTTCGTCACTCATTTCCGCCACTCGTTTCAGGCCAGCGGAAATTTCTTCGTCGCTTTTTCCGATTTCTATTGCCGCTTCGGCAGCGAAGCCTTCCGGCAGATTACACTCTGCAGTCATCAGCACCG
>DATBDI010000229.1:0-4445 GCA_036270025.1 Candidatus Udaeobacter sp.
GATTTGTTCGCCAAATTCGATTGGCCGCGCGTGTCGTGTCCGCACATAGATTTTTCGCTTCCGGAATCGAAACGCGAGGCGGACGTGATCGAACGCGAACAACAAGCCGAGCGCGAGATCCGCGATTTCATCGAACAACGCGACATCGACATTTGCGCCATCATCATCGAGCCGATCCAGGGCGAGGGGGGCGACAACCATTTTCGCGGTGAATGGCTGCAAAAACTGCGAAAAATCTCCGACGAAAACGATATCCTGCTGATTTTCGACGAAGTGCAATGCGGCATGGGCGCGACCGGCCGCAATTGGTGCTGCCAACATTTCGATGTTGTGCCCGATCTGATGGCGTTCGGAAAAAAAGCGCAGGTCTGCGGTGTGATGGCCGGACCGCGCATCGATGAAGTGAAAGACAACGCGTTTCGCTTACCCAGCCGTTTGAATTCAACGTGGGGGGGAAACTTTACCGATATGGTGCGCTCGACGCATTATCTGCGCATTATCGAGCAGGAACGTCTGGTCGATAACGCTGCGAAAGTAGGTGCCTATTTTCTCGATCAACTGCGCCATCTGCAAACCGAAGAGCCGCTGATTTCCGCTGCGCGCGGCCGCGGAGTATTTCTGGCGTTCGATCTTCCCGACGCGAAAACGCGCGAAGAATTTTGGCACGGCTTCTTCGGCCTCGGTGTTTTGACGCTTCGTTCCGGCGAAAACTCGATTCGCTTCCGTCCCGCGCTCGACATCACTTCGGAGGTGATTGATGAGGCGATCGAGTTGATGCGCAAGTACTGCCGGAGCCGACGGGCGTAACAATCTTAGTTCAATCCTGTCATGTTGAGCGGAGCGAAACATCTCTGATTGCTTTATACGCTGGCGAAAGAACTGATCTGAGATTCTTCGCTCCGCTCAGAATGACAATAAGCGGCGTTTTTTATGAAAACACTCTTCGATAAACTTGGCTTAACCGAGGACAACCCAGGCGTCTTCGATGGAGAATGGCGCGGAGGGGGCGCCAGGATCGATAAGATTTCACCCATCGACGGACAACGACTCGCAAGCGTTCGTTCTGCGTCGGCTGACGATTACGACCGGGCGATGGCACGCGCGCAGGAAGCATTTTTGAAATGGCGCGTCACACCAGGTCCGGTGCGCGGGGAAACGGTTCGCCGTCTGGGTAATGCCCTGCGCGAATTCAAACATGAGCTTGGACAACTGGTGACGCTCGAGACCGGAAAAATTATCGCCGAGGGCGAAGGCGAAGTGCAGGAAATGATAGACATCTGCGATTTCGCAGTCGGGCAATCGCGCATGCTGTACGGCCTGACAATTCAGTCGGAACGCGCTAGCCATCGCCTAATGGAGCAATGGCATCCGCTCGGTGTCATTGCGGTGATCACTGCATTTAATTTCCCGGTTGCCGTCTGGTCATGGAACGCAGCACTCGCTGCAGTCTGCGGGGATGCGACGGTTTGGAAACCGTCGGAGAAAACGCCACTGACCGCGATCGCGGTAACGAAAATCTGCGAACGCGTTTGCCGTGAAGGCGGCGTCGACCCGGCGATCTTCACGTTGCTGATGGGCGATCGTAAAACTGTTGGCCAAAAATTGGCTGATGATTCGCGGATTCCATTGGTGTCCGCGACCGGCTCGACCAATATGGGATTTAATGTTGCCAAAGCGGTTAACGGACGGCTGGGTCGAACGATTCTGGAACTCGGCGGCAACAATGCGCTGATCGTCACGCCGAGCGCTGATCTCGACATGGCGACGCGATCGATCTTTTTCGGTGCGATCGGGACGGCCGGACAACGTTGCACGTCCACACGGCGCGTCATTATGCACGAATCAATAGCCGGCAAGGTTCGAGACAGATTGTTGTCCGCTTACAATTCGTTGCCGATCGGCAATCCACTCGATCGCAAGTCGGTGATGGGACCACTGATCGACAAGCACGCGGTCGATCTTGTGCAGGATTCAATTGGCCGGGTGAAAGAGCAGGGCGGGGAAATTCTTTGTGGCGGCGAGCGGCTCACGGTGCCGGGTGGCTGTTACATGAAACCGTGTCTGGCGACGGCAAACCCGGATTGCGACATTGTGAAGCATGAAACCTTTGGTCCGCTGCTCTACTTGACGACGTATCGCGATTTTGATGAAGCGATCGCGATCCACAACAACGTGCCTCAAGGTTTAACGTCATCGATTTTCACGAACGACGTGCGTGAAGCGGAAAAATTCGTCAGCGCCGTAGGAAGCGATTGCGGAATCGCAAACGTCAACACGGGCACCAGCGGGGCGGAAATCGGCGGCGCGTTCGGCGGAGAAAAGCAAACCGGCGGCGGCCGTGAAAGCGGCAGCGATTGCTGGAAGTACTACATGCGGCGCCAGACGAACACGATCAATTTTTCCAGCGAACTGCCGCTGGCGCAGGGAATTCAGTTTGGCGCAGGCGAGGGAAGCGGGACGGTGTGACACTTGCGCTGTCATCCTGAGCGGAGCGCAGCGGAGTCGAAGGATCCCGTTGCAGAACTCAAAGGTAAAGCCGCGGGGTCCCTCGACTTCGCTGGGGATGACGGGAGTTACTGCCCCGCGATCGTCAGCGCGAGAAGCTCATCGAGCTTTCCCGCGTTTTCCAAATTCATGATGCACTCACGCAATTTTTCGCACTGCTTTTTTCCGATCACATCGCTGCCGAGCGCGGTGAATTTCACGGCGATTTCTTCTTCGGTCATCGGATCGCGCGGATCGCCTTTCGGGACATCGACGCGCGTCGAATACTCTTTGCCATCATTCGTCGTGATCGTTACTCGACTCGGCTGAAATTTTGGGAAGAGCGCTTCGAACTCGTCGTTCGCGACCACTTTCACTTTGTCCATGATTGGAATCAGCGATTTATCGAGCACCCGCTCCTCTTTGAATTGCAGCGGCGTCACCATTCCATCAACGAGTCCGACAGCCATGCAATATGGTAGGGAATGATCGGCCGTTTCTTTTGAGTCGGGTCGATACTTGTGTGGATCGCCAAGGATGTCGGCGGCGCGCGCAATCACTTCTACTTTAATTTCTTTCACGTCGTCAGACTTAATCTTGTTTTCCTTGACGGTTTTCATCATGGCAGTGAGCGGCGCGTGACTTAGCGCTTCGATTGGGAAACTCTTCATCCCGCAATCCAGAATCCGGTAGTGCGAGGTCGGCGAATTTGGCAGATCCTTGACCAGGCCTTCCCCATCGAAGATCGCCGGTTGTCCTTTGTACTGCACATGGCCGAACACTGCGAACAAACCTTCTTTCCCATCGATCATGTGTTCCGGTCCGGAGAATCCTTCGCGCGCGAGCAACGCGCTCTCGGCACCCATGCGACCGGCCCACGGATCAACCGTGTTCTTCATGTTGGTCAATTTCCCGGCCGTGACCGCGCCCGGGCAAAATGTTCGTGCCGCGCTGATGCCGATCGCCGACACCATTTGATTGGGCGTGAGATTTAGCACGCGCCCTGCCGCTACCGGCGCGGCGAATGCGCTCAACGTCGCGTGGTGCCAGCCGTATTCCCGCACTCCGGGTCGCCCGATCTCACAAAGACGCATCTCAATTTCGTAGGCGATGATCGTGCCGAGAATTAGATCTTTGCCGCTCAAGCCTTCACTTTCACAGAGCGCCAGGGACGCAGCGATGAGGTCGCTTGGATGACACGGGTCGGCTTTCCAATAAATGTCGTTGTAATCCATAGCGCGGATCATGTGCCCGTTCAGGAATGCCGCGTCGACCGGGTTGGTTTTGAATCCGGAAACGAATGCGGTGGCCTTGCCGTTGCCGCCCTCGCCGCGGGACGAGTCCGCCGTGGCGGACATTGCGCGATGATGCTTGAGCAAAATCTTCGCGTCCTCCTGCTGGCTGCCTCCGAGCGCGCAGCCAATCGAATCGAACCAGAACAATTTCGCAGCCTGAATCGCCTCGGGCGAGAGATGCTCGTATTTCAGCGCGCAAGCCCACTCCGCGATGGTGTAAGAGAGAAGACGTTTCGATTCAGTTGGTTGGTGTGACATATAGCCTCCTCTCTTTGGTTTATGATTCGACGCGAATTGTCAATCCGGCGGCGGCGATATTGCTAATCTCGTTCGATCTCGGAATCAATTTATCCAACTAGAAGCTCGCGGTCTCGCGATTGATATTTGCCGGGCCGTACCACCCAGATACTTTTTTGGACAGGATTCTGACGGTAACTCTCTATGATACCCACAGAACCAATCGGAAGTATCCCGCGACCTATTCGATTGATTGAGGCCTTCGCGGGCTTGGATAGCGACGATCCGACCCTGGAGCCAATGTATGAGGAAGCGATCCGCGATACGATTGAAAATTTTGAGGCAACAGGCTCACCAGTAATTACCGACGGCGAACAAAGAAAGTACCATAACTTCGGCACATACTGTGTAGATGGGCTTCCGAACGTC
>DATBDI010000230.1:0-4019 GCA_036270025.1 Candidatus Udaeobacter sp.
GCTGGCAATGCGGTAGCCTTCCTTCTGGGGAGCACAGGCTGCCAGCCTGTAGTTCGCGGCAGCTTGCCGCGAACATGCTCGCACCGTACTCGGTGAATGGAACGGAAGTGCGTTTGGCAAGCTGCCAAACGCTGCAGGCTAGCAGCCTGCGCTCCCCAGAAACATAAGCGCGTCTGCGCCGAAAAACTTTTTGCGCGGCGTTGGCGATCTCGCGTAACATTGGCAAATGCTTCAGACAGCGCAGCGAACGGCGAAATCAAAAGGTAAAAAAGCCGTGCCTGCATCGCTGAGCAAAGCTGCTGCAGACAGCGCAGCCCCGCCGCACGAGCGATTTCTCGAAGCGTTTCGCTGGATGCTTCTCACGCGCACACTTGAAGAAAAACTCGTGAGCCTCTACCGCGGCGGGTTGATTACAGGCGGCGTGTATATCGGGAAAGGACAGGAGGCCATCAGCGTCGCGTGTGGTTTGTTTTTGGAGAAAGGCGACATCTTCGCGCCGTTGATTCGCGACCAGGCAGGACGATCCGCGTTTGGGGAATCGCTACTGGATGTGACACGCACGTATCTGGGATCGCGACTTGGACCAATGCGTGGGCGCGATGGTAACATTCATCGAGGCCGACCGCGCGATAATCAGCTCGCCATGATCAGTCACCTCGGTGCGATGGTTTCCGTGACCGTCGGTGCACTGATGGCAAAGCGATTTAAAGGCGAAAAAGAATTCGTTGGCCTTTCATGTATTGGCGAAGGAGGAATGCAAACAGGCGCTTTCCACGAGGGGATGAACCTTGCAGCCGTGGAACAAGTGCCGCTGGTAGTGGTCGCCACAAACAATCATTTCGCTTATTCAACGCCGAACGACCGTGAGTTTGCGTGCCATGATCTCCTGGATCGCGCCATCGGCTACGGATTTGAAGGTTACAATGTCGATGGAACTGATCTGGCCGCGTGCCTCGACGTGATCGGCAGCGCAGTCAAACGGGCACGCACGGGTCGTTCGCCGCAGTTGGTCGTCGCGTCCGTGCTGCGGCTATCCGGTCATGGCGAACACGACGATGCGAGTTATGTGACGGATGAGATGAAGCGTCAGCCGTTTGCGCGCGATTGCCTGAAAGTGGCCGAGCAAACAATCACTGAGCAGAATCTCGCTGATGCCTCCACAATCGCCGAGTGGCGCAAAGAAGCAGCCGCGAAAGTAGACGAGGCCGTCGCCACTGCGCAAAAGGAGGCGCCGCCCGAAGCTGACAAAGAAGATTGGTGGGCGTTGTCCACGCGCGAACTTGTCGATCAAATCAATGACGAATGACGAATGCCCAATGACGAAGGAAATCCTAATGACGAATGACGAAAAAGTCCGCCACGGCAGCGGTAGCATTGTGTCATTCGGGTTTCGTCATTCATTCGTCATTCGTCATTCGTCATTCGTCATTTCTTAGTCGTGAGCATCACGTATCTGGAAGCCATTCGCGAAGCGCAAGCTAAACTACTGCGCGATGACGAGCGCGTCTTTATTTACGGCCAGGACGTTGGCGGCGCGTTTGGCGGCGCGTTCAAAGCCACCAAAGGTCTGGCGAAAGAGTTTCCCGGACGAGTACTGAACACGCCAATCAGCGAAGACGCGACCGTTGGCGCCGCAATTGGCGCGGCCATCGAGGGAATGCGGCCGATTGTCGAAATGCAGTTCGCCGATTTCTCCAGTATTGCGCTGAACCAGATTTTGAACCATGCGGGAACACACTACTGGCGAACTGGCGTGCCAGTGCCGATCACAGTACGCCTGCCCTCCGGCGGAACGAAGGGCAGTGGGCCGTTCCACAGCCAATCAATGGAATCGATTTACGCGCATTATCCGGGACTGATCGTGATGACGCCGGGCACGGTGGAAGACGCCTACACTATGCTGATTGAGGCTGTGGGAATCGACGACCCGGTGATCTACTGCGAACACAAATACCTCTATTACCACCTCAAAGCCGACAAGCTGCCCGAAAAAGGTTTGCCGACCGGACGCGCACGCGTCGCGAGGGAAGGGCGCGATCTGACGATCGTCAGCTACAGCGCAATGATGCAGGAATCTCTCGCGGCGGCGCAGGAACTCGCACGTGAAGGTTTCGAAGCTGAAGTTGTCGATCTGCGGACGGTCAAGCCACTCGATACAGATACCGTACTTGCATCAGTCGCACGCACCGGGCGCTTGCTGTGCGTTGGCGAATCGTTTCCGTGGGGTGGCGTGACTGCAGAGGTGACTGCGCGAGTCACGAGTCAGGGTTTCCATCTCCTGGATGCCGCGCCGCAGCGGCTGAACGCGAAAGACACACCCATCCCATATCATCCGAACCTTTGGAGCGCGCATCGTCCGAATGCAAAAAATATCGCGACCAAAGCGCGGGCACTCCTGAGAGAATAGAATTTTATGCCGCAGGTCCCAATCATCATGCCGCAGCTCGGCGAGTCGATCGCCGAAGCGACCATCGTCGACGTTAAAGTGAAGCCTGGCGATCAAGTCGTGGATGATCAGGAAATACTCGACGTCGAGACCAACAAGGCAGTGATGGGCGTCACTACACCGTGCAAAGGCAAGATCGACAAAATCACCGCGCAATTGAAGGAAACTTATCCGGTTGGGGCAGTCCTTGGCTACGTCGAAGCGAGCGAGGAAGACGCTGCGCGATTTTCGAAGCAAGCGCCTGCTCCGCCGCAGCAGGAAGTCGCGGAGGAGATTCCTGCGCGCTCCGATCAGGAAGTTGCGCCGGCGCGTGAAAAAAAGATGCCGACACGTAGTCGGGACGGCGAAGGCACACGCCTTGGCGGTCTGCCCGTCCCTGCAGTCACGAAGGGCGCCACATTCATGTCACCGCGTGTTCGTGCGCGAATGGCCGAATTGCAATTAACGAGCGCGGATCTGGCGGGAATCATGGGAACTGGCGAAGGCAATCGCGTCACGATCAGGGATCTCGAAAATTTTCTGCACAAGATCGAGGATCAAACCGCGCATGAAGCTTCGGCGATTCGCACGGGCGTAGCCGATGCAATGCGCCGAAGTTGGACGCGCCCGCTCTCGACCATTGGCTCATCAGTGAATCTCGATCCAGTGTTGCAAGATCGAAAATCGCGCGACCCAAAGCCCGGGCCGGGTCTTTACGTTCTGCGCGCGCTTGCCGTTGCGCTTGCAGAGAATCCGGGCGCAGCCGCGAAGCTTCTCGGCAATCGCATCGTGCAATCGAAAACTGTCGACGTCGGGATCGCAGTTGAAGCGGAAGACGGAATCATGGTTCCTGTTATTCGCTCGGCCGACAAAACCTCGCTTGCTGACCTCACGACTCGCTACAAGGAGCTTGTCGATCTCGCGCGACAACGGCGGATTTCGCCAGACATGCAGGCCGGCGGTCTGGCGACTGTTTCGAATTTCGGAACGTTCGGGATGGAATGGGGAACACCGATTCCCCTACCCGATCAAACGTTGCTGCTAGGTCTCGGCGTCGGAAAAAAAGTTCCGTTCTGGGACGAAGAGAAACAACAATTTGTCCCCAGAACTGAAGCACAAATCACGCTTAGCTTTGATCATCGCAGCATCGACGGTGGCGGCGCTGGTCGCCTGCTCAAGCGTGTAATCGAACTGCTGGAGAACCCGAGCAAACTTTAAATACCGTTTGCCCACCATATCGACTGCATTCGCGAATCGATTGCGTTAGCGATGAGCACCGGCGTGGTTATGGGGCCCGAATTTGGCCAAAAGACAACCACCCAACATAACTAACGCGCAAAGAACGGCCAGACTGCCTCCCAATGTAAGCCAGATCGGCCGATACGTGAGGACGAGCCTTCCCTGCGTGCCGGGTGGAACTTCAATGACTGGAAACAGGCCGCGGTAGGACGAGACCGCAAGATTTTCGCTTCCGATGTGTGCCTTGTATCCGCGGAAGTATGGCCGTGAAAAAATTAGCAGCGCGGGCCGGTCACCATTCGGTACATCGATCTCCGCTTCAACTGAATTTCGCGAATTGTTAACATTTGAAATC
>DATBDI010000231.1:0-15904 GCA_036270025.1 Candidatus Udaeobacter sp.
TGGCGACACGAGGGCTGGGGTGAACCTGCCGCCTATAACCACGTTGTTTCCCTGGTCTATGCACAGCACGGCACCGGCGCCGACGCCGGCGACGTCTATTACATTCGTTCTACTGACAGCGGCGTGACTTTCAGCGCGCCATTCAAGCTGAACAGTGATACTACCACCCGGCCTCAGTGGCAGCCTAACCTTTCGGCCAGTGACGCCGGCACCCTACTGGCCACTTGGTACGACGCGCGCGAGAGCGCCAGCTGCTCGAAGGGCAACCCGGCGGTTCCGTGCTACAGGATGTTCTCGCGCAAGTCCAATGACAACGGCGCGACGTGGCTGCCTGACGATACGCTCTCCGACGTGGTTAGCCCTCTGCCGGGCCAACCTGACGGGAACGTCCAGACGACCTATGCGGGCGACTACGACTACGGCACCGGGATCCTCACCAAGCATCTCACTTCGTGGACCGACGGGCGCGTCACCATCAGCAACCAATCCCAGCAGGACGCGTTCACCGATAGAGAGCTGGTTGGTTTTGCCGTCACCACCAGTGATCCGGCCTGCAACAGCATCATCAATACCCAGCCCACGGCCTTTGTTATCAACCTGAGCGACGCCGTGAATACGGCAACGGTCCAGGCAAGCGATTTCACGGTTAATGGAACTCCGTCGGACCAGGCGCCTACCTTCGCCAATGGAAATACGCAGATCACCTTCCACTTCAGCACTTCGCCGGTGACCACGCCGGGTTCTTATACGATGCATATCGCGGCTGGCGCATTTAACCGCCAATCGGACAATATGCCCAACTTCGAGTTCAACTGCTCGTTCTGTTACGCCGTAATGCCGCTAATGGTGACTTCGACTAATCCGCCTGTTGGCGGTACGTTCTCGCCGCCAGCGCCTGGCGACTATCAGTATGACGTGAACTTCAACCAGGCGGTTGATTCAGGGTCGGTCCAGACGAGCGATCTGACGTTGACCGGCAATGCTGGCGGCAGCGTCACCAGTGTGCAGGTCGTCAACGGGAACCAGACTGCGCGCTTCATGCTGCATTTTAATTTCGGAGGCAGCGTGACGGCGAGCATTGGGGCCGGTTCGATCACTGCTAATGGCTGCAATACTAATGCGGCCTTCACGGGCATGTACACCGTAGAGGGTTGCCCGCCTGCAAACCATTATGACATAGCGCAGATCGGCGGCACCATCGTGCCAGGCACGACGGACATCGGTAATCATGGCGATGATGAAGTGACCACAGTTGCGCTGCCGTTCGCGTACTCGTTGTACGACCAGACCTTCAACTCGATCAATCTGTCGTCCAACGGCAACGCGCAGTTCACAACCACCGATGCCGCCTTCACCAACCAATGCCTGCCGTGGAACACCCACGACTACACGATCTTGCCGTATTGGGACGACCTGTATTTGGTAAATAGCGGGTTCGGCATATTCACATCGATAAGTGGCACTGCTCCCCACCGCATCTTCAACATTGAGTGGCGGGCGCAGTACTTCCCAGGGAGCGGCAGTGCCGGCTTCGAGCTGAGGTTATACGAGGGGGAGACTCACTTTGATGTGATCTACGGCACCGTGACTGGCGGCAACACATCAGCCACCGCTGGAGTGCAGAAGAACGACACCACCTTTGATCAGTACTTCTGCAACGGTTCGGGCGGCGCGGCCACAGGAGGACAGAGCTACATCCTGCAAGCTTGCAGTCCGACGCCGACACCGACTGCAACAGCCACGGCGACGGCGACCGCAACGGCCACAGCCACAGCGACGGCGACCGCTACAGCTACGGCTACAGCAACAGCGACTGCGACGGCTACGCCGACACCTCGTCCTACGCCAACTGCCAGACCCGTGCCGACGGCGAGACCTCGCCCGTCTCCGGCGCCGCGGCCGTGATTGGCTAACGGTGAATCATTGTCAGCTTTGGAACTCGCGACCAAAGTCGCGAGTTCCCATCTGCTGGCGAGCAGGCACACTCTGCCCGGCTACGACTGTACGAACCTGAATCCGGTTCCACTCGCGTCACTGTTCGCAGGCGGGAGTGCCACTCCGAAACACCGCTGCGGTTGTGCCTACCGAATACCTGAGTCGCACTCCCACTGGACGCTGGTCATCTTGCCGGCCGCTACGTCTACTTCAAATGGGCCGAATTTCCCGATGCTGCTCTTCCTTCCCTTCATGGACACTTTGTAGTGACCAGCCGGCAAGAAAGTCCGAAAACGCCCCTGCTCGTCCGTGGTGAATGAGGCCACCGCGCTCTTTTCGTTCTCTACCACGAACGCCGTGTTCGCGAGCGGTTGTGAACCAGGGCTGTCAGCTCGGATCGGCCCTGCCTTCACCGGGCTAATAGTAATTACACCTTCGATGCCTGTTTCGCCTGCGGAGGGAGTTTGCGCAGAAACGAAAGCGGTCATGGCCACAAAAATCAGAGTGATAGGCAACACGTTCAATCGCATTCGCAAATATAGTTTTACAAAATTTGTTGTGGTCAACCTCGAAGTGCCCCGATCGGCTCTAAATTAAACCCTCAGTGGGGTTGACCACCACGCAGGCCTCCTCACTTGACGATTGAACCGTTGCGTCGAACATTCTTCGCTCGTTCTTCGATGAAACGCTTTTTGCCATTCGTAATCGTCGGCATAGTCGCAATTGCCACACTCGGAAGCGGCGCCATGCTCTATCATTCCAAGCGACAGAGCCTGGCGGCTATTCCCGCGACCAAGGTTCTCGCCGTGACGAGCGGGGCCGAGTCACCGCACATTCGTGGCAATCCAGATGCCCAGGTGACTCTGGAGGAGTTCGGTGATTTTCAGTGCCCGCCCTGCGGCCAATTCGCCGGCTTTACCGAGGAACTCCTGAAAGAATACGACTCGCGTCTGCGCATCGTGTTTCGTAATTTCCCCTTGTCCGCTCACGAACACGCGCGCGAAGCAGCAATCGCGGCGGAGGCCGCTGGAATTCAAGGCAAGTTCTGGGAGATGCACGACACGCTGTATCGCGAGCAAGCCAACTGGAGCAAGGCTCCCAATGCCCGCGAGATGTTCGAATCGTATGCGGGAACGATCGGACTTGATGTTGACCAGTTTAGAAAGGACGTGGACGGCGAAAAAGCAAAGGAACGCGTCGACTCGGACCAGGCCAGGGGGGAATCACTTGGAATCAAGCTCACTCCAAGCTTATTCATCAATAATCAGCCGCTGGACCAGAAAGATAAAAATCCCGAGGGCGTTCGGTCGGCCATTAATTCGGCACTGGAACAAAAATCAAAAAGTGGCGCATGACGTGAAAGCCGGGTACGCGCCAGCGTTCGTCATTCGTCTTTTGCCAATCGAGCCATGACTGTGTCGCGCTTTCGAAATATCCTGCTCATCGTCGCCGCGATTATCTCACTGGTTGGCCTGGCGGATGCGACTTACCTGAGTGTGCAGGCGTTGACCGGAGAAACCCTCAGTTGTGGCGGATCGCCAGATTGTTTTCGCGTCTTGGGAAGCTCCTATGCGAAAGTGGGCCGGGTTCCTGTCGCCCTGATTGGCGCGACCGCGTACTTCTGCGTATTCGCATTCTCGATATTTGCGGCATTCGGCTACACGCGCGCGCGGAAACTCTTGATTCCACTTATCGGCGCGATGTTTATGGCTACGTTATGGTTTCTCTATGTGCAGGCCTTTGTGCTACACGCGTATTGCCGGTTTTGCCTGTTCTCGGCTGCAATCACCTTTTTGCTCGCTGGCCTGGTAATTGCCCTGCCATCTTCGGCTCGCACATAGACCTGGTTGGGGTCGTGTAGGACATATCCCCATGCGTATTTTGGTTATCGAAGACGAAAAGAAGACGGCCGCTTTCCTGGCCAAAGGCCTCCGCGAAGCCGGCTTTGCCGTTGATGTTGCGCACGACGGCGAGAGCGGTTTGGAGCGGGCGCGCGCAAACAAATTCGATCTCCTCATCGTCGACATCATGCTGCCAGAGAAAGACGGCTGGGAAGTCGTTTCCGAACTAAAGGCCGACGGAGTTCGCACGCCTATTTTGTTTCTTACCGCGCGAGACAGTGTGCGCGACCGCGTGAAAGGGCTCGAGCTGGGCGCGGATGATTATCTCGTCAAGCCGTTCGCCTTTTCCGAATTACTCGCCCGGGTCCGATCGGTCTTGCGACGGGCTCCACAGCGAGATCCGCAACATTTGCGCATCGCTGATTTAGAAATCGACATGCAACGGCACAGGGCGACGCGTTCCGGTGAGCCGCTTAATGTGACGCCGAAAGAATTTCTCCTGCTCGCTTATCTGGTTCGCTCGGCAGGCGAAGTGGTTTCGCGCGCCGAAATCGCCGAACAAGTTTGGGACATTGGATTTACAACCGACACCAATGTGGTCGATGTCGTTGTGCGCCGGCTGCGGTCCAAGGTGGACGATCCGTTCAAAACCAAGCTGATCCAGACGATCCGTGGCGTCGGTTATGTTCTCAAGACACACTGAAGGCCGCTCGATCGCCTGGGAGCTTATCGTCCTTTTTACAGTCGCAACGTCACTGCTCCTCGCCTGCGGTCTCGGCATTTTTTATGCAATCGTTGTCCGACACGCGTTTGCCGAAGATAACGCTGTTCTGGCCGACAAAGTTTCTACGTTGAGGGGCGATCTCAACGAGAGCGGGCTCGACGCGTTTGCTCAGGAGTTAAGTGCCGGTCAGGAAGGCGAGCAGAGCGCTTATTGGATCAGGATGGTCGACGCGGAGGGCCGCACCTACGCGGAAACACCGGGAATGAATCAGCTCCTCCCGCCAGACAGTTTTCCGCCGCCGGCCAAATCGGCATCCGCTGTTCAGAACCGAAAGGAGTACCGCACTGGGCGCAAACTGTTTTCACTGGTCACAGTCAATGACGACTCTGGCGGCCAAGCTTACACACTGCAAATTGCACAGGACCGGTCCAGCGATGAGCGGGTCGAACGCAACTTCGCTGTGTTGTTTGCGGTCGTCCTCGGCAGCAGTGCTCTCGGCTCCGGTTTGATTGCCATCACCGTGACCAGGCGTGGATTGCGGCCGCTGCAGGAAATGACGCAATCCTTCGCGCGTGTCGACCCGACGCATCTGAAGGAACGAGTTACTCCGTCCGGTTGGCCGCGCGAGCTTCAGCCGCTGGCGATCGCTTTTGATGATATGCTTAAACGGCTTGATGATTCGTTCACGCGGCTCTCTCAATTTTCCGCCGATCTCGCACACGAGCTGCGAACGCCGATCGCGAACATGTTAGGCGAAGCTCAGGTTGTCCTCACGCGAGAGCGCACCGCTGTCGAATACCGCCAGACCATCGAATCCACAATCGGCGAATGCGAGCGACTCTCCAGAATCGTGGATAACTTGCTTTTTGTCGCGCGAGCGGACGCCGCGCGTGAACCGATTCCACGGCAGCGGTTCGATGCGCGCACGGCAGTGGAAAAGATCGCGGCGTTCTATCAAACCGTGGCCGAGGATCGGCATGTCACCATCAGTTGCAGTGGCGAAGGGCAAATCTACGCAGATCCGGACTTGTTCGAGCGCGCGGTGGGAAATCTCCTCGACAACGCTTTGCGATTCACTCCGGAGAATGGCGCAATTGGAATTGCTCTTTCGGAACACGACAGCAGGTTCGAAGTCGCGGTGCACGATAACGGTTGCGGAATTGCTCCTGAACACTTACCGCGTGTGTTCGACCGATTCTACCGCGCTGAGCCATCGCGCAGCTCCGATGGAGCAGGGCTCGGCCTGGCTCTGGTCAAATCTATTGTCGACCTCCATGCTGGATCGGCGAGCATTCACAGTGACATGGGGCACGGAACAACAGTCACACTGACATTCCCGCTGGCCTGACAAATAAAAGTTTGTCTCTGGCTTTGCAGAACGATGACAAAAAAGTAATCATAAAATCCGTTGACGATTCTCGTTTGTGCTCGGAAATCTTTAATCAGACGGAGGAGTAAAAATGAAGAGTCGCCGATTCGTTTTCATCGTAATTGCGGTAGCGCTTAGTGTCGCTCCGCAACTCGTTAGTACTTCAAGTGCTGCAGGCACGTATTCAGCCAAGCTGATTTCGCCGAGACTGGGGCAGGTTCTCTACCCGGGGCAGCATATCAGGGTTGAATGGCAGGCAATACTTCCCAAAACAGAGGCAGGCGGGTGCGAGATGGAACTCTGGTTGTCGCTGGATGGCGGAAGAACCTTCACGGCGTGCATCACGCCGCACATCGACCCGCACTCGAACTCCTTCGATTGGACCGTTCCGAATCTCCCAAGCAATGCGGCGGTCCTGGACATTCGCTTCGGGTGTGAATGGTACTACCCCGAAACTTACGCTCCCCAGCCCGCATCGGCTTTTGTGATCTCGAACGTTGCGCCGGCGTCGTAAGTAAAGTTTCTGTTCCCGGTCCAGCTTTTGAAGGCGTAAAATAGACGCTCTCCCTGTTGAACGCTTTGCCAGAAGCGCGCAACTCATTCATCCCCGCGCGCGCGAGAGAGAGCGCCGCGCATAGAAGCCGCAGCGTTACGGATTCCGATTATCTTTTGATCTCGGTGTGCTTTTTCAGGAATTTCCCGTTCGGATCAACTTCGAATCCTCATTCCTGGCCGTTTGTTCTGACGATGACTTCGTATTTCCATTCCCCGTTGCTCCTGTGCTCGTGCTGCCGCACCGAAAGCAAGGCCAATGGCCATCGCGGCTGCTAACACCGCGCTTGTCGTTTCACATCTATTTTTTCGTTGCTCGTGCGCTCGAGGACTGTCCTGAAAGATTTATCTTGCCTATCATTACAATTCTGTAATGATAGGGCATATACCTGCAGGGGCTAACAGCTCCGAAAGCATTTCGGAGTTGCTGAAGTGGAGAGGCCGCAGTCCGTGTGGAGCGGGCTGCGGCTACCCTGCTGCGCGCTGTTTCACCAGAGTAGAGTGACTGTTCTGTTGCGCCATATTGCGCCATAACTACGTCGCGAGCGGCAATTCCCAAAAAATAGGCTTGCCAAATGTTACAGGTTTGTAATGATGCCCGCCCGTATGACAGAAACGTCACTTATTCGTTACCTTAAACACCGCTGGTTCGCTGTAGCCATACTTTGCGCCGGCCTCGGCTTTTGCACGATTGCTGATTCAGCCTTCCCGCAAGCAACAACAGAGCAAACAATTGTCGTCACGGGCCAGGAAGTGCCAAGCGCGTACGGCGCGCCGCCGGGTTTTTCACGCAGCCGTTTTTCCAACGCGGTGAATGCGTACGTGCTGCCGCCGTGGGCATTTTTCTTCGGCGAACTTTATGAAGGTCAGGGATTTCGTCACGGCCCGCCCGATCACCTTTTCACTCAAGAGATAGAGATGGGTCTCCCCTGGCGTATCAACGTAGCGGCCGAAGCGCAGTTCGAACGGTTCAATGGCGGCGGCGGCGCGCAAACAGTCAGTCTTGAAGCGCGATGGGCGCTTGCTGATTGGAATAAGATCCCCCTGAATCCGACACTCTTCGCCGAATATAAATTCGGCGTCGGCACCATTCGACACGAAGAAGTTGCACCTCCTATGGGTGAAGGAGGCGAAGAAGAAGAGGAAGAAGAGGGCGGTCCGCCAAAAGTTCCAGATGCCTACGAATTTCGACTGCTCCTCGCTCAGGATTTCGGAGAGCACGTCGAGTGGGCCATGAACTGGTTTTTCGAAAAAGAAAATACGGGCGATCGCGGACGGGAATGGGGTTTCTCACAGGCGTTAATGACTCCGATTCTCCTGCCGAACGAGCGTCTGAAAGTCGGCATAGAAATGGAATATAAGAATGTCACCGTTAAAGACACTCGCGGCGACCCGTTGCACAGTTTCACCATCGGCCCAACTCTCGCGTGGAAACCGACAACGCAAACTCGCCTGGACATCTCGCCCCTGTTTGGTTGCACCGCGGGTGCTCCGGTTGCTGATGTGTTCGTTGCCTTCTCATGGCTCTTCGGTGGCGAACGCGCCGAAGCTGAAGCACCCGTATCAAGTCGATTCCGTTACTACACCGACGCGTCCTACGCCCGTTCGGGAAAAGATTCAGGAAAAGAAATGAAGCAGGTCGCGTACGTGCCACCATGTCCGCAGTGGTATGGCGACCGCGAATGGAGCGTGAATCTCTGGGGCACATATGCATTTACCAACACCGAGTTCGCTCCTAATCCTTCGTTGGTGGACATCGTGCAAAGTACCAGTGAGGGAGGCCCAGTCCTTGGCACCTATGATCGCTATATCGGTGGCGACCACGCATGGGGCGGCGGCGGGGACATAAAATATTTCTTCTGTCGCTATGTTGGTCTGGGTGTTGAAGGATTTGCTCTGGACGCCAGCAAGCCTGGTTTCGATATCTTCGAGGACCAGGCGGTCCCGGTTTTTGTTCACCGAAGAATCAATCACGATCATACCATCGGCTCTGTTTTAGGAACGCTTACATTGCGGTATCCAATTCCGTGCACGCGTCTCGCGCCTTACGCGTGGGCAGGTGTCGGTGCGATTTTCGGCGGCGGTGAAAGGGAAACCCTTCACACGCAAGGACCGCCGGACGCATTCGCTGTCAATGCGCAGACCGAACACTTCGGCAGCGAAACCAAAATGCTCGGACAGTTTGGTGCCGGGTTGGAGATCCGGTTCGCGCGGAATGTAGGTTGGACGAATGACTTGAGCTTCGGCGTGATCGACGGACCAAGGAACAATTTCGGAATGGTCCGGAGCGGCCTGAATTTCGCCTTCTAAAAAGCCTGTGATTTAAAACGGTTAGGACTAACACCGCGGCGGTTTCCGCGGTTTTGCTGAAGTGGAAAGGCCGCAGTCCAGTGGAGCGGACTGCGGCTACACTGCTCCAAATCGCCAGAAGCGCAACTCCCGGCGTTTCTTGACCGCCATGGATCGCATCGATAGCTTCGTACTTGGAAAGGAGCTTGCTCGGTGAAGACCGAAATATCCATCGAATATTGCGTCGTCTGAAACTACACGCCGAAAGCCGTCAGTTTGGCGGCTAAAATCCTCGAGCTCGGCGAGCGCATTAAATCTCTCACGCTGATTCCCTCGAGCGGCGGCGCCTTCGAGGTTCGCGCCAATGGCAAACTGCTCCATTCCAAACTCGACACCGGCGATTGGCCCGATTTCGATCAGATCGTTAGCGCGGTCAAGAAAGCGAAATAGCACGTCCATTTCTGTCCCTGGGACGTCGACCTCACAAGATTTCAACGCCCAACAGAAAACGCCCAACGCCCAACGCTCAATGCAGGCAGTTGGACGTTGGATGTTGGACGTTAGGCGTTGGGCGTTTTCTGTTTTCCGGAGAGTGAAGGGTGCCTGGTGGCCCTCGCGGTCTTCAAAACCGTCGTTGCCACGCGAGTGGCGGGGTAGGTTCGATTCCTATCCTCTCCGCGTCTTTGTAGCCGCCTCGCTGTGTCGAGGCGCTTGGCATGCGCGGCGAATACTCGGCGACACAGCGCCGTGGCTACAACAATTTCTCGAAAGGAGGTGAACGTCGATGTCGCGTGAGCAAATCAGAAAGCTGACTTCCCTTTCATCGTGCGCCGGGTGAGCTTCGAAACTAGGCCAACAGGCCCTGCGGCAAGTTTTGCCGCAGCTTCCCTTTTCGCAGGATCGCAACGTGCTCGTGAGCTCGAACACTTTTGACGATGCCGGCGTGTACCGCCTGGACCGCCATCGCGCGCTGGTGCAAACAGTTGATTTTTTTACGCCGATCGTGGACGACCCGTTTTCATACGGCCAGATCGCGGCGTCGAATTCGCTTTCAGATATTTTCGCCATGGGCGGCCGACCTTTAAGTGCTCTCAACATTGTCGGGTTTCCTGCCGATTTGGTTCGACCAAGAGTGATCGCGTCGATTTTGCGCGGAGGGCTAGCCAAGGCATCGGAGGTTGGATGCGTGATCATAGGCGGCCATTCCATCCGCAACCCGGAACCGATTTATGGCCTGGCTGTGACGGGAGTCGTCGATATCCGGTGCATGACGACAAACGCAAATGCACGGCCCGGCGATCTGCTTGTTTTAACAAAACCACTCGGAACTGGGATCGCAACCACCGCGATCAAGCGCGGAGTCGCTTCGCGCGCGCTGCACAGAAATGTGATCGCGCTCATGTCGCAGGTAAATACCGTTGGCGCGGATCTCGCTGAGAGACGTCTTGTGCGCGCCGCTACGGACGTCACCGGCTACGGATTGATCGGGCATCTGGTTTCATTGTGCCGCGCCAGCCGCGTCTCCTCTGATATTGACCCTGCTGCCGTGCCGGTCATCAGCGAGGAGATCACACAACTGATTGAGCTCGGCTGTGTGCCGGAAGGAAGTCGTCAAAATCTGTACGCTACAACTGTCGCCGCGGAATGGGGCAACACCGATGAGGTGCGGCAAATTGTCCTCACCGATGCGCAGACCAGCGGCGGACTACTCCTTTGCGTCTCCGAAGCAAATCTTGAGAAAGTATTGAGCGTGCTGCGAAAAGCAGGGACAGCGTCCAGCAACGTCATCGGAAGAATCGTTCCGCGACGACGTCGTGGTCCATTGATATGCATGACCGCATAAAGTCACGGGCGCGGCGCGACGTTCCCGCCGTCAGCAAAATCCTCGGTGCGCTGGGCAAGTTTGATTTGCCGCGTCCGCTCGTTGTCGATCTCATCCGTCGCGAACTTTCGCGCATCCGCCGAGCGCGCACCGTGCCGGAATTTGAATCGATCGTCGCTCTAATCGCCGGCGCACTCGATGATGTTCGCGCCAGCAGGCTACAGCCGGTCATCAACGGCACCGGTGTCATTATTCATACAAATTTCGGACGCGCACCGTTGGCCAGTGAAGCCGTCGCCGCGCTCGCCGAAATCGGCCCGGCTTATTCAAATCTTGAATACGACGTACCAACAGGTGAACGCAGCCGGCGGGGCAGCTACGTCGAGAATGCAATCGCGCTACTCTGCGAAGCGGAAGCTGCGACCGTGGTCAATAATTGCGCAGCGGCGCTGGTGCTGATTGTTCATCATTTCAAAAAAAGTCGCAGGGCGCGACAAGTAGCCACGCCGGAGGTGGTGATCTCTCGCGGCGAACTGGTGCAGATCGGTGGCGGATTCCGCATTGGCGAGATCATCGAGACAACTGGAGCGACGTTGCGTGAAATCGGCGCCACGAACAAAACGACACTCGAAGATTACGCGCGGGCGATCGGGCCGGCCACGGGAATGATCCTTAAAGTTCATCGCAGCAATTTTTTCATGAGCGGCTTTGTCGAGTCGCCAAGCACAGAACAAATCGCGGCGCTCGCCAGCAAAAAGCGCGTTCCGTTCGTCGAGGATTTGGGCAGCGGCGCTGTTGTTGCGACCGAAGAGTTCGGAATTCCCGAGCACGAGCCGACGCCCGCTGAGACATTAAAGCGCGGCGCGGACCTTGTCTGCTTCAGCGGCGACAAGCTATTCGGCGGCGCTCAAGCTGGAATCATTGCGGGCAAAAAGCGATTCATCACCGCGCTGAAACGCGAACCATTGTTTCGCGCCTTGCGATGCGACAAGCTTTCTCTCGCCGCGTTGCAAGCAACCGCTGATCTCCATCTTAGTCAGCGACCTGCTGCAATTCCGACGCTGAGACTCTTGCAAATTTCCGAAGACGAATTGCGCAGCCGGGCGGCGGCGGCGTGTGATCAGCTGTCCAAACAGTGCCGCAACTTGCAAGTGGCAATCGGCCGCGGCGCAGCGAAAGCGGGCGGCGGCACGCTACCAAAATCCACGATGTCATCTGTCACGATCAATATCGTTTCCAAGACTTGCTCATCGCTCGAATTTGCCGCTCGCCTGCGCAAGTCAACGCCTCCGCTCATCGGTTACATCGCCAACGACTGCTTCAAACTCGATCTCCGCACAATTTTCCCGCAGCAGGATGATCTCGTGATCAAAGCGATCCGCGATGCGTGTGCGGAATCTGTCTGAATGCATTCAGCTGCGTGTCATTCCGAGCGAAGCGAAGGACCTCGCACTCGAAGTCTTAAACACGCCTGCGTACATTGTGTGATCAATCATCTGTGAGAGATCCTTCACTTCGTTCAGGATGACCGCGCAAAGAGGGCACAGGAAAGAAAAACATTTCGTCGTAGCTACCGCGGGTCACGTCGACCACGGCAAGAGCGCGCTCGTTAAAGCGCTGACTGGAACTAATCCGGACCGTTTGCCGGAGGAACAAAGGCGCCAGATCACGATTGACCTCGGGTTTGCGGAACTGGATTTGGGAACGGCAAACGGGGAGCGCATTCACGCAGGTGTTGTTGATGTGCCTGGCCACGAAGATTTCGTGCGTAACATGATTGCGGGCGTGCGTTCAATCGACCTGGCGCTGTTTGTAGTAGCGGCCGACGACGGTTGGATGCCGCAGACTGAAGAACACTTCCAAATACTAACGTATCTCGGCGTTCAGCGGATCATCATCGCGCTAACCAAATGCGATTTAGGGAACGTCGACGGTGTCACTGCGCAAATTCGTGAGGAGTTGCGAGGAACTCCATTCAGCAACTGCCAAATTGTTCCTACGTCGGTGCGCACGGGAGAGGGAATCGCAGATTTGCAAAATGCGCTCGCGCGCGAACTCGGGCAGTTGCGACCGCCACGTGATATCGCAAAACCGAGGCTCTTTGTCGATCGCGCATTTACGCTTCGCGGCGTCGGGACGGTGGTAACAGGGACGCTGAATGACGGTTCTATTCGTCGCGGCGACGAGGTGTTCGTTCAGCCCCGAAATATTCCAGTTCGCGTTCGTTCAATTCAGAACCACGGCCGTGATGTGGAAATGGCTGAGGCCGGTATGCGAACCGCTATGAACGTGCCTGATCTCTCGATTGGCGAGAGCGGAATCCAACGCGGCGATCTCATTACTGTTCAGAGTCTCGGCAGCGCACGTTCGGAAATGGACGTTCTTGTCCAAAGATCGGCGCGACTGAAGCGAAACTCTGGCGCGGCACGCACAATCAGGAACGGCAGTTCTGTTCAAGTCCACTTTGGGACCAGTCGCATTGCTGCGAAGATCGCGTTTCTGGACGTTCCAGCGATTGCAGCCGGGCAAAGCGCAATCGCTCAACTGCGGCTCGACGCGCCGGTTCTTGCATTCGTGGACGATCGCTTTGTTGTCCGGGATTCTTCCGGGCAGAACACCATTGCAGGCGGCAGAGTGCTCGATCCTGACGGCGACCGTGCCACGTTCCGCTGCGCCGCACAGGTTCAGTTCTTAAGAGCGCGGGCGGCGGCACCACTTGATCCCGTTGTTTGCATTCAGTCCCAACTCGCACGTGACGGATTCGCTGAATCGAAAACGCTCCTGTTAAAGTCGAATTTCAGTGTGGCGGATGTTGCTGCGACTGTGACCCGGTTGGCCGAAGAAGGCGCTGTCATTTCACGCAGCGTCATAGTGGCGAGCGCAAAAGAATGGTGGGAGCTTTGCGACCGTGCGGCGGCGTTGATCGAGGATGCACATCGCAAGAATCCTGAGCGGCGCGGGGTCGAACTGACTGATTTGCGCGGTGCATTGGGAAGTGAACCCGCAGTTTTCGAAGGCCTCGTGGAGGATTTGTGTAAAAGCGGTTTCGTTCGTCTAGGGACGGCGATCGCACGCAAGTCGCACCGCGCCAGTTTGCCGCCGCAGATTCGACCGGCTGCAGAGAAAATCCGGGCGGCGCTCGGCGCGAACAAGCCTAACCCGCCATCGCGCAAGGAGCTCGCGCGAGACCGAGACTCACAAGCAGCGCTGCGGTTTTTGATCGAGCAGGCTGAGATCACCGACCTCGACGGCGACAATGTGCTTCTGAGCAACGTATCGGAGAAAATGCGCGAGACAGTCGTTGCATTTATTTCAAAGCATGGTCCCGCGACTGCAAGCGAGCTGCGCCAGGAACTCGGAACTTCACGGCGAATTGTGATTCCGTTCCTTGAATCTCTCGATCGAGCAGGCGTGACGCGGCGCGTAGGTGACAAGCGTGCGCTTGGCAGGATGATGTAAACTATGAAACCTTCGCGGCCAGTCCTGCTCGTTGTGCCCTCCCTGCGAGAAGCTTGGGATGACACCATTGCGCCCTGGTTCGATCAAGTTTTGCCCGGAGCGTGGCAACGCCAGTTGCCTTCGCTGGCGATCGTTCCAACGCGCGGGCAGGCTAGTGATATTAAGGCGCGCTTGATCGCAAAAGGCTCGTCGCATTTGGGTTTGCAGTTTGTAACACCGTCGAGTTTACGTGCGCTGCTCGCGCGGGATGATGCGACGCCGACCGCTCAGCCCGAACTTCTGCGTTTGCTTCTCGCAATCGCAGCCAGTGAAATGGAAGATCGGCCTGACGAATCTGAAGCGCTTGCTGCTAAAGCTGTTGCTCGTGCGCCAGCCCTACTACTGCGCGCGTTAGGTCGCCTCGAAACTGCCGGTTGGAATTTCGAAGAACTCGGGCTGCCGTCGTTTACACCAGTGGTCGAGCGGTTTAACGAGCTGCTGAAAAAATGCGATCTTGTACTTCGCGGCGAAAGCGACCGAAGTCGTTGGCAACAGCCCACACGTGGCAAGCGAGAATTTTCCCATGTGCTTATCAGCGGATTTGACGGAACGCATTGGGCAGAATGGTTTCTCCTGCGCAGCGCGGTCGAACTGGCAAAAAGCGCCACGATCATCCTCGAAGAACCCCGAGAAAACTTTTCAGATGTCGATCTTTGCTGGATTGGCTCGTGGGAAGAAGTCTGTGGCGAAGCCCAACGTGTATCGAAAGCGATAGCGACTACCGCACTCGGCGATTCGCTTTTCAGCGAAATGGAAATGCGCGGAGGCGCGGAAACGGCAAAGCGTTTCAATTTTCTGATCGGCACAAACTTTTCCGAACAAGCCGAAGCGATCACGCGACAATGCTTTCGTTATTTGGCAGATGAGAAATGCACGCGGCTGGGCGTGATTTTTCCGGGCAGCGGGGCCTTGCCGCGGCTGGTCGCGAGCTCGCTGGAGCGCCTTGAAATCCCGCATAACGACGGGCTCGGCCACATTGTGCCCGGCATTTTTGAGTCGGCGGAATGGCAGGCCTGGATCGAATTGCAACGCGCGCCACGACTTAATTCTTTTCTACGTTTTCTAAATGCGTTGCCCGACCCGACGATCGTCTCGCCCAAAATCAGCCGACAAGTTTTCGAAAAGGTTCTGCACGAAAGTTACAAGGAGGTATTGCTGGACGACCTCGAACTGCTGCGCGAATTCTGTGCGGCGCGCGTGGACGACATATCTCAGGCGGCGGCTGAAGCTCTGCGCGCGCTGCCGTTTCTTCCTGCGCGCGCCACTTTCGCGCAGTTTCTCGAACAAACTCACGCCGCGCTCGCGTATGTCGAGTGGAAGCAACACGCGCTCGAGCTTGCCAACGTCGCCCATGATTGGTCGCAGCGTCTCGATGTGAATTTTTCACGCGCGCTCTTTTTGCGCTGGCTGGAAGAAACTGCTGCCACGTCAGATATCGGGCGCTCAGCCGCAGGCGATCATCCATATGCACGCGTGCAATTACTGACAGTGGCGAGCGCGCAAAATCAGGAGTGGTCGCACCTGATTCTTGCCGGCTGGAACCAAGGGGCGTGGCCGCCGGCAGCGAGTGCAGAGTTCGCGCGCGCAGAAGAAATTCATGCCTTCAATCACAGCGTGCAACAGCTCAACCAGCGCGCAGCGCGCCAGGGAAGCCAGGGCGAGGGCCACACGAGTGTGCGCGAAAACCATTCGCTCTATCTCGGGCCCAGCGAGCAGCGCGCCACCGCGTTGCGGCAATTCGATGCGCTCCTCGAATCGGCCAGTGAAGGCGTGACGCTCACGGCCAGTTTGGTGCAGGAAGATGCGCCGGAACGCTTCTGGAATCCGAGCGAATGTTTCACCGAGCTTTACCTCAAAACGCGGCGTGGACCGCT
>DATBDI010000232.1:0-14813 GCA_036270025.1 Candidatus Udaeobacter sp.
GACCGATTCAAGATCGATTGGTCGCACCCAGCCTGCTATGACCTTGCATTCTCGTTAATCCGGTAAATCCTCTGTGGAATTCTACACATGCAGAAGCTGATCGAATGCGTGCCGAATTTTTCCGAGGGCCGTGATGAAAACGTCATTCGGCAGATCACCGATGCGATTCAAACGGTGGAAGGCGTTTCGCTGCTGGACGTTGATCCGGGTGCGAGCACGAATCGCACAGTGGTGACCTTCGTTGGATCGCCCGACGCAGTAGTAGAGGCCGCGTTCCGTGGAATCAAAAAAGCGGCGGAAGCGATCGACATGCGCAAACACAAAGGTGCGCATCCGCGCATGGGCGCAACCGATGTTTGCCCGTTCATTCCAGTGAGCAACGTCGGCTGGGACGACGCAATTGATTGCGCGAACCGGCTTGGACAGCGTGTCGGCGAGGAACTGAAGATTCCCGTTTATCTTTACGAAAAAGCGGCGAGGGACAAATCGCGTTCCAACCTTTCGGTCATTCGCGCCGGCGAATACGAAGGATTTTTTGAGAAGATCAAACAGCCGGTATGGAAACCGGACTTTGGGCCAGCGGTTTTCAATGCGAAGACCGGGGCGACGGTGATTGGCGTTCGCGATTTCCTTGTCGCTTACAACGTAAATCTGAACACAAAATCGGTCCGGCGTGCGAACTCGGTCGCCTTTGATGTGCGAGAGCAGGGGAGGACGAAAACGGAAGACGGCACCCCGTGGGGCAAGCCGGTTCTGGATGCGAACGGCGAACCGGTCCGGATTCCCGGCATGCTGAAACACGTGAAAGCTATCGGCTGGTTTGTGAAGGAATACGGGATTGCACAGGTATCGATGAATCTGACCAACATCGATGAAACCCCATTGCATCTTGCGTTCGACGCCTGCGTTGAAGCCGCGGCGAGACGTGGATTGCGCGTGACCGGCTCGGAAATCGTCGGCATGGTGCCGAAGAGAGCGCTGATCGACGCCGGCGGTTATTTTCTGCGGAAACAGCGATGGTCTGAGGGTGTATCAGAAGAAGAGTTGATCGACATTGCGATTCGCTCCATGGGATTAAGTGAGCTGAAGCCTTTCGCTCCACGAGAGAAAGTGATTGAGTTAAAGATCGAATCCGCTGAACAGCCGTCGCTCGCAAAAATGAATCTGCGCGAGTTTTGCAACGAGACGTTGAGCGATTCGCCTGCGCCGGGCGGTGGGTCAGTCGCAGCGCTGATGGGCGCGCTGGGCGCGTCGCTAGGTGGAATGGTGGCGAATCTTTCTGCGGGTAAGCGTGGCTGGGACGACAAAATCCACTACTTCAGCGAGTGGGCAGTAAAAGCCCAGCAGCTTAAAGACGAATTGCTGTCGCTGGTTGATGAAGATTCAGCTGCGTTCAACAAAGTGATGGACGCATTCGGGTTGCCCAGAGAGTCGTCGCAAGAAAAAGCCGCGCGCAGTGCCGCAATTGAGAAAGCAACGAAACATGCGGCAGAGATTCCGTTACAAGTGATGGAGACTGCGTCGCGGTCGTACGAACTCCTGACGCAGATGGGCGACAAAGGTAATCCCGCCTCCGTTTCAGATGTTGGAGTCGGTGCGCTCGCTACGCGCGCCTGCATTGAAGGAGCGGCATTGAACGTCCGAATCAATCTAAATCAGTTGAAGGACGAGAAATTCAAATCGGACCTCCAAGAAAAGGTCCGAGAGATCAGCGCTGATTCGGAGGCACAGTTCAAAGAGATTAGTAAACTCGTCGAGACCAAGCTTGGTTGAAATGTTGAAGCGGCAACCTTCCTTGTCATGTTGAGCGAAGCGAAACATCTCTGGGTGTCATTTTAGTTGCCAGAAGCGCTGCTCAGAGATTCTTCGCTTCGCTCAGAATGACAACGCTGTTTCCGCCTTAACGTATTCACGCTTAATGGGCTCTGTCGCTCTTCTTCACGCGTCGCAGCTTGTCACTTTGGCCGGGCCGCCGCGTCCACGAGTTGGCGCGGAGATGTCTGATTTGGCAATCGTCCGTGACGGCGGAATGCTGATCGTTGACGGCAGGATCGACGCGATCGGGACAAGCGGTGAGATCGAAAAGAGAGCACACGGGGCGGAGGCGATTGATGCGGGCGGGCGTGTTGTCCTCCCGGGGTTTGTCGACGCACATACGCATCTCGTGTTTGCGGGAGATCGGCTGGACGATTTCGAGCGACGCGCGCGCGGCGAGACTTACGAGCAGGTTGCCAACGCAGGTGGGGGAATTTGGTCAACGGTACAAAAGACGCGAGCGGCGAGTAGTGAAGAGCTTTTCGTCCGAGCACAGAAACATGCCGAATGGTTTTTGAGCTGTGGAACAACGACCGTTGAAGCGAAGTCCGGTTATGGGCTAACGGTCGAGGATGAATTCAAGATTCTGCGGGTCATGCGGGAGCTCAGCGAGCAAGGTCCGCTGGAGATTGTGTCCACGTTTCTCGGCGCGCATGCCGTGCCGCGCGATTTCGACGCGAACTCGTACATCGACTTTCTGGTGGGCGAGATGTTGCCGTCGATCGCGGACGAAAGACTCGCGGAGTTTTGCGATGTATTTTGCGAACGCGGCTACTTCGACATTGAGCAATCGAGAAGAATTCTGGGCGCCGCGAAAAAGCTCGGACTGAAATTGCGCGGCCATGTTGATCAACTTTCCAATTTGGGCGGCGCCAAACTGATGGCCGAGCTTGGCGCGACGACTGCCGATCATTTGGAGAAGACGGACGAGCAGGGGATCGCGGCGCTGAAATCAGCAAATGTGCAGCCGGTCCTGTTGCCGGGATCCATTTATGCGCTTGGCTCAAAAGATTATCCGCGCGCGCGCGAAATGATCGCGGCGGGACTGGCAGTTGTGATTGCAACTGATTTCAACCCTGGCTCCTCGCCAACACCGAGCATGCCGATGGTGCTGTCGCTTGCCTGCACACAAATGAAAATGTCGCCTGCAGAAGCGATCATAGCAGCGACAATTAACGCTGCTTACAGCCTCAATCGCGGTGACACGATCGGATCGCTTGAAAAGGGAAAATTCGCCGATTTCTCGATCTTTGATTGCGAAGATTGTCGCGAGCTGGCGTATTGGTTTGGATTGCCGCAGACGCATTCGGTTTACGTGAAAGGCGAACGCGTCGTGTAATTGTAGGGCAGGCGCACCGCCTGCCGTGCGGCTGTAGCGTGCGCTGTCCTCAGCGCAACGCCGCGCCAATGCTCAGCGACGAGATCCGCTGAGGACAGCGACACTACAGCGGATACATGAATTTTGCGGTAATCCGCCAGCGCCGCTACAATCATTCACAATGAGAGTTGAAGTAGAACAGCAGCCCGGCTCCGTGTCGAAGCTGCAGATCGAATTGCCGCCTGAGGAAGTGGCAAAAGAATGGGATGCGATCGCAAACAGTTTCGCTCGATTTGCCAAAATCCCAGGATATCGCCCGGGAAAAGCGCCGCGTGCGGTGATCGATAAAAGGTTTCGCAGGGAAATTCAGGACGAACTGACCAAAAAGCTCGTTTCGAAAAGTTACCACGATGCGATTGAGCAGGAGAAATTGCGCGTCGCTTCACTGACCAACATCGAAGACGTGGAGTTTGGCGAGGACAAATCGATGCGTTTCCGTGCGACGGTCGTTACCGCACCGGAATTCGAGTTGCCGGATTACAAAAAGATTCCCGTTGAATTGCCGGACACGAAAGTTTCTGAGGCCGAAGTCGAAGAGGCGCTGGAGCGTTTTCGGGATCAATCAGCTGATTTCGTGGACGTTCCCGAGCGCGACGTGCAAATGGGTGATTTCGCTGTGCTTGATTTTGAGGGCTCGATTGAAAACAAGCCGATTAATGAAATCGCGCCTCAAGCCAGCAAGAATCTACAAGGCGGCAAAAAATTCTGGCTACATCTCGCGCCAGAGAATTTTCTGCCGAATTTTTGTGAGCAGTTGGTCGGTCAAAAGCCCGGCGAAACGCGTCTCGTGATCGTCGAGTTTCCAGCTGATTTTCCCGTTAAAGAATTGGCAGGCAAAAAGGCAGACTACGCAGTCACGTTACGTGAGATCAAAGAGAAGGTGCTGCCTCCAGTCGATGACGCGCTTGCCGCAAAGCTCGTCCCGGGCAAAACGCTTGCCGACGTTCGGCAGATGGTTGAGCACGATATCGAGCACGCGAAAGAGAATGACGCAGAGCGGGCGAAGGAATCGCAGATCATGAAGTACTTGCACGAGCACGTTCAATTCGAGTTGCCTCCGGCGCTGCTTCAAAATGAAACGCGTCGCGCGCTCGCAGAACTGGTGCAACGAAACCGCGAACGTGGTGTTACTGATGAGATGCTGAAGGAAAAAGAAAAAGAGTTGATCGACGGCGCCGCAGGTCTGGCAGTGAACCGTTTGAAAACGAATTTCATTCTGCACCGCATAGCTGAACGCGAAAACATTCATGTGGCGAAGGAAGATATCGATCATCGAATCCGCCAGGAGGCAACGCGCTACGACATCTCGCCGGACAAAATGCGCAAGGAGTTGCAGCAAAAAGGCGCTTTAGATGACCTCGCTGAACAGATCGTGCTGGGTAAGACTCTTGATTTCCTAAGGGCGAATGTTAGCGTCGAATCCACACAGAAGCCCGCCGTCAAAGAAGAAAAAACATGAGCGTATCGGATCAAAGTTTTTCGCAGGTGCTCGTTCCAATGGTCGTTGAGCAGACGGGCCGCGGCGAGCGCAGCTACGACATTTACTCGAGACTGCTGAAGGACCGCATCGTGTTCGTCGGACAGATTGACGATCACATTGCGAATCTCGTGATCGCACAACTGTTGTTCCTGCAAATGGAGGACGGCAAGAAGGACATCAATCTTTACATCAATTCCCCGGGTGGCGTCGTAACTGCGGGGTTGGCCATCTATGACACAATGCAGTTCCTGACGTGTGATGTGGTGACGTACTGCATCGGCATGGCAGCAAGCATGGGTGCGGTCTTGCTTTGTGCGGGCACCAAAGGCAAGCGGTTCGCGTTGCCGAATTCCGACATTATGATTCATCAGGTGCACGGCGGCGCGCAGGGTCAGGCCAGCGATGTGGAGCGTCAGGTGGACTACATGTTCAAGCTCAAGAAGCGCATTATTCGCATCATCTCTCGGCACACCGGCAAATCGGAAGACCAGGTCCGGGCCGATTCCGACCGCGATTATTACATGTCGGCAGACGAGGCGAAGGCGTACGGATTGGTGGACGAAGTGATCAAATCGCGAAAGGAAATAAAGTTGCTGGACGGCGCGACACCGCCTTCCGCTGACCGTTCGATCGAAGTCGCGGAAATGGTAGTCCCGCGCAAGACGTCGGCTTAACAGCGCCTCACTTCGAAGCAAATATATGGCTCGCGCTTCCAATCTTACCATGTGCTCCTTCTGCGGTAAGAGCCATGCCGAGGTGCGCAAATTGATCGCCGGCCCCGGCGTTTACATCTGCGATAGCTGTATCAACGTTTGCAAAAATATCCTCGATAAAGAGCTCACTGAGGACGCACGACGTCAGTCCTCCAATATTCGTGTGCCGAAGCCGGTGGAAATCCGGCGCGCGCTCGATCAATATGTAATCGGCCAGGATGGCGCCAAAAAAACGCTATCGGTAGCAGTCCACAATCATTACAAGCGGGTCCTGCAGACTGCGTCTCCGGCGGGTGAAGCTTCCGCTGCGTTTCAGCCGGATCCACTTGCTGATGTTGAAATCGAGAAGAGCAACATTTTACTGATCGGCCCAACGGGGTCCGGAAAAACTTTGCTGGCCAAAACGCTGGCGAGAATTCTCGATGTACCATTTTGCATCGCGGATGCGACAACGCTCACTGAAGCGGGGTACGTTGGCGAGGACGTTGAAAACATCATCCTGCGACTGCTCCAAAACGCGGATTACGACGTCAAACGAGCCGAGATCGGCATCGTTTACATCGATGAAATCGACAAAATTGGGCGCAAAACGGATAACGTGAGCATCACGCGCGATGTGTCGGGCGAGGGCGTGCAGCAGGCGCTGTTGAAAATTTTGGAAGGCAGCATGTGCAATGTTCCGCCGCAGGGCGGCCGCAAACATCCGCATCAGGAATACATCCAGGTCAACACCGAGAAGATTCTGTTCATTTGCGGCGGGGCTTTCATCGGGCTCGATAAAATTATCCAAAAACGGATTGGCCAAAAAGTGATGGGATTCGGAAGCCCGGCACTCGAAGTGGAAGAGGCGTTGCGAAAGGAAGCGGTCCGCCACGTCGAACCTGAAGACCTGCTCGCCTTCGGAATGATTCCCGAATTCGTCGGACGACTACCCGTCGTGAGTTCGCTCGACGCGCTAACCGAGGAGGAAATGGTAGCGATTTTGACCGATACCAAAAACGCGATGGTGAAGCAGTACACGAAACTTTTCTCCATGGAAGGCGTGCGCTTGTCGATGACGAAAGACGCGTTGCGCGCGTTGGCGGCCCAAGCGGTGACAAAGGGCACAGGGGCGCGCGCGCTGCGGTCGCTGCTGGAGCGCATCATGCTCGACATCATGTACGACGTGCCCAGTCGCGAAGACATTGCTGAAGTCACGATCAATCGCGCTGTCGTGGAAGGTAAGAAACTTCCGCTGATTCGGAAGAAACAGGACAAGAGCGCGGCTTAACTCTCACCGTGTCATTCTGAGCGAAGCGAAGAATCTCAGATCCGAGATGTTTCGGTTCGCTCAACATGACAGGTGTGGTGGGCCGGGATGCTGAAGCGTCGAGTGTTGGTTGTTGCGCGCTGATTGTTGACGATCTTTCATGCGCGTTGCCCTGCTCAATACCGGCACCGAGCTGCTGCTCGGCGACGTTCAGGACGCGCATCTTCCGTTCATTGCCCGCGAGATTTTTCCATTGGGTCTTCGGATCGAGGAGCGGCGCACAGTTCCTGACACGGACGCCATTCGGCGTACGGTCGCCGACTTATTTTCGGATTTTGCAATTCTTTTTGTTACCGGCGGCCTCGGACCGACTGGTGACGACATCACGCGGGAAATGATTGCCGGCGTACTCGGCTTGGAGTTGCGCCGGGACGCGACGTTACTGGAGTCACTGCGCCACCGACTGCAACTGCGCGGAATCAAATGGGCAGCCGGCATCGCGCGTCAGGCCGATGTTCCC
This sequence comes from Candidatus Udaeobacter sp., assembly GCA_036270025.1. Classification (GTDB taxonomy): domain Bacteria; phylum Verrucomicrobiota; class Verrucomicrobiia; order Chthoniobacterales; family UBA10450; genus Udaeobacter. The sequence continues at coordinate 7,156 of DATBDI010000232.1, forward strand.
GTGGGTGCACAAGTGCTGCCGAACGAAAACGGAAGCGCGCCCGGTTTCTATCTGAAGGCGAATATCAATCCGCAGATCTCGTCTCCGCACGTTTTTGTTCTGCCGGGTCCGCCACGTGAGCTACAGCCGATGTTCCTCAAATTCGTGGTGCCGATTCTGCGATCGATCGCGCCAGTTCCGAGCGTTGAAAAACGGATCTACAAGATCAGTGGTTTGGGCGAATCAGTGGTTGAGAAGACAATCGGCGCACGGGTTCTGGCAATTCCTGGAATCGAGCTTGGTTATTGTGCGAGACCAGGCGAAGTCGAGGTGCGCATCCTTGGAAACCCGGACGCGATTGTGCAGGCGGATGCGGTGATCAGATCGGGTCTAGGCGCGGCGATCTTTTCTACAACGGATGAAAGATTGGAGGAGGTAATCGTAAAATTGCTCATAAAACGCAATGAGACAGTGGCGACCGCGGAATCGTGCACGGGAGGATTGATCGCGGATCGCATCACAAACGTGCCGGGCGCATCAGAGGTTTTTCTGGCCGGCTACGTGACGTACGCGAACAGGGCAAAAATCGACGTCTTGAATGTCGATCGCAAGATGATCGACAAGCACGGCGCGGTCAGCGAAGAAGTCGCACGCGCGATGGCTGAAGGTGCGCGCGAACGCACACGTTCAACGTTCGCTCTGTCGACGACCGGAGTCGCGGGCCCCACTGGTGGTTCGCCGGAAAAACCGGCCGGAACAGTTTACGTTGGCCTCGCTTCTGGAGATTCCGAAACGATCGTGAGAAAATTCTTTTACCCGACTGATCGCGAGACGTTCAAGCAACTGGCTGCCCAATCGGCACTCGATTTGCTGCGACGCAAAATTTTCAAGGAGTGACGGCTTCCAGGCTGTCGTTCCATGCCGTTCTCGCTAATCGCCAACCTCGACGGGCGTGCCGACTTTTACGCTATCGTAAAACAGTTTTGCACCGTCCGCGGACTGGCGGATGCAGCCGTGCGAGGCAGGGTAGCCGGGCAGAATTCCAACGTGCATTCCGACACCTTCTCCCGTGAGGCGGAGGAACCATCTCATGGGCGCGCCGGCAAAGTGCGTTCCGCTTGGCGCGGAGTCGCTACGGGCGCTGACGCCACCGCGCACCACGCGGCCCGAGCCATCCACAAAGTCGCCGTATAGGCTGGAGTGATGGTTCGGGTCCTTTTCCATCACATTGAAATTGCCCCTCGGCGACTCGTGCCCGCGTCGGCCGGACGAGATCGGGCCATCAGCCGCGACTTGGCCGCCGACCATCAGGTAAGCGCGCTGCTTCGAGATTGACACAACGATGTTGGTGTTATCCGGAGTCGCCCGTTGCAAGACAGCCTGATTCACCTTCAATGGCGCCTGCCTGCTGATAAGCTCCGTTGCTTTGCGCATCGGCTGCGGGGTGGGTCTTGGCCCGAACAGACGAAATTGAGCGTTGGTTCGGCCGACAAAGACCGCGAGCAACACTACGCAAACGAGGATGCAAATGTTTCGGCGCATAAAATTAGCCGCCATTGTAGCTGTTCACGCGCCGAAGCCAACCCGTTAACCATTGAGTTTCGTGACGTTGCGCGGGAGCGTTGTGCACGCGCTGAGTCAAGACCGTTTTTGCCGCGCGCGCAAATTCGTCAACGGCATCGGCTTCGGACGAGCCATGCATCGATTCGAGCACTTGAAGCAAGCCCCATCCCTGGCCTTGATACCGTTCGGTGTGCAGCACGCCTTCTCCTTTAAAGTTCACGTAATCGACGAGCGCGTAGCAGCCCTGCGGAGTTTTCGTGAGGCGCTCGAACTGTTGCTGCACGATGGTCCGATCAGCAGGCGCCGCTTCGGCCAGCATTTTGGGCAGCGCTGCGTCAAGCCGCGCGATGAGGAATTCAGCCTGAAGATCGATCGTGTCCACGAGAAATTTCCGCAATTGATTCATCGGTGGTGTGTGTTGCGCCTGGAGAAACTCTGCGCGCGAGTTCCAAGGGCAGGGGGGCTCGCCGGTCCCCAGCAGCATTGTTGGCAGTTTGGCGCCGCGTTTTGAGATAAAGCTGACGAGTTTCGGGAAGCTTTCCTCAAACGGCCCGCGCTTTCCCTTCGGATACCAAATGAAATGGCCGATGCCTAACGACGCGAAGTCTTCGCCGCTGTTCCATGACGTGAGCCCGGAAACCGTTCCATTGCATTCGTTTTGCCAGATTTTTTTTCCAATTCTCAGAACGTCGGCATGTGACAGAGCAATCGCATATGATGTGTCTGGCCGGAGCAGGCTGGCGCTCGCAATCAGCAACGCGCACACAAGGCCAAAGCGGCGCAATCGCGCGGCGCGCTGTTTTCTTGACGGGCGGCATTTATCCATTAGCGTGCGACTTTCTGCGGCGGCAAATTTGGTTTCAGCCGGCGCGGCAAACATCATCATATGAAGCAATTTATTTTTATTGTCAGCGCATCCTTACTTGCACTGCCTCTGTTCGGGCAAGACAAATCACCACAGCTTAAAGACCAGAAAGACAAGGTCAGCTACAGCATTGGGCTGAATATCGGCTTCAATCTCAGCCGGCAGAAGGTGGACGTTAATCCGGAGGTTGTCACCGCCGGCATCAAAGACGCCATCGCCGGAAAACCGCAACTGACGACGGAGCAGGTCAAAGACGTAATGTCGCAATTCGAAAAAGACATGGAACAAAAACAGAAGCAAGCCGGGGAGAAAAACAAAACCGACGGCACCAAGTTCCTTGAAGACAACAAAAAGAAGGAAGGCGTGAAAACTACCGCCAGCGGGTTGCAATATAAGGTCACCAAAGAAGGAACAGGCGCGCAACCCAAGCCGACCGACACCGTGACGGTAAATTATCGCGGCACGCTGATTGATGGGACTGAGTTCGACAGTTCATACAAGCGCGGGCAACCGGCGACTTTTCCAGTTAATGGCGTGATTAAAGGATGGACTGAAGCACTTCAGCTGATGAAGGTCGGATCCAAGTATCAGGTGTTCGTTCCGTCGAGCCTCGCGTACGGCGAACGCTCGGTGAGCCCGGAGATCGGTCCGAATGCGACGCTGATTTTTGACGTGGAACTGCTGGACGCTAAACCGCCAGCGAGTCCCGCTCCCGCGGGTTCGCCAAAGTTAGGTGCGCCAGCGCCGGCCAAACCGCCTCCGGCGCCTTCGCCGAAGTAATGTAGAGGCGCCTGCTTGTGACGCCTTGCTGGACCGCGGGAAGCACGATCTTATGAAACATTTTATTTTTATTGTCAGCGCATCCTTACTTGCATGGCCACTGTTCGGGCAAGAGAAATCACCACAACTGAAAGACGAGAAGGACAAGTACAGCTACAGCATGGGCATGAGTTTCGGATACCGTCTGGAGGACCAGAAGACGTACATTAACCCTGACATCGTCGCAGCCGGCCTCAAAGACCTCATTGCTGGTAAACCGCAACTGACCGAGGAACAAGCCCAGAACGTCATCATGCAATTTCAAAAAGAGATGGTACAAAAACAGAAGGAAGTGGGAGAGAAAAACAAGACAGAAGGCGCAAAGTTCCTCGAGGAAAACAAAAAGAAACCGGGGGTAAAAACAACTGCCAGCGGCTTGCAATACAAAGTCGAGAAAGAGGGAACAGGAGCGCAACCGAAACCCACTGATATCGTGACGCTGAATTATCACGTCAGCTCGATTGATGGCACTGAGTTCGACGCCTACAACGCCGGGCGACCAACCTCCTTAGCGATCAACGGCGGCATGAAAGGATGGACGAAGGAGGCCGGGAAAGCATGGGGGGAAGCGCTGCAGTCGATGAAAGTCGGATCAAAATATCAGATGTTCGTCCCGCCGAATCTTGCATATGGCGAACGCTCCTTGGGGGAAATCGGCCCCAATTCGACTCTGATTTTCGACGTGGAACTGCTGGACGCTAAGCCGCGTCCTACGTTTCCTCCGCAGGGTGCGCCGATAACGACTCTGCCATTTGCACCAAAAGCTTCGCCATCGCCGAAGTAACTCGGTTTGGCCCCCAAACCCGCGTGAAGCTCGGGATTGGTTCCGATCAACACGCCCAAGCTTAACCGATGTAGCCCCGGATTAGCGAGCGGCAATCAATGTGTTACCGTCGTTTGCCAATGCATTCGCGGCGCGTCACCCCATAAATCTTCGAGGCTGTAGAAAGCGCGCTTGTCTCGGTGAAAAATGTGGACAACCACTTGCAGGAAATCGAGCACCATCCATTGGCTGGCGGGAAATCCATCAACCGCGACGGGCCGAACCGAATGATCTTCTCTCAATCGCGTTTCGAGTTCGTTTGCGATCGCTTTCAGCTGGGGCTCGGACGTGCCGGAGCAAATCACAAAAAAATCTGTAAACGTCGAGATGCCGCGCAAATCCAGCACAACGATGTCTTCCGCCTTTTTGTTCGAGGCGAGTTCCGCGCAGGTGGTTGCTAGGTTTTCTGGGGTTATTTCAGTTGCTCCAGGTAAAGTTTCTCGCGACGGATAATTTCTTCCACCGCTGGCGGTACGAGATAGCGAATAGACCGCCCGGAAGCAACCCGCATCCTTATCTCAGTGGCCGAAATGTCGATCTTTCGATCAATGACCGGATAAGAATGGACGGGTGGCTGCCCAATGCGATCGAGAACAACGAAACGGACAATTTTCTCCAGCTGAGCAAAACGATGCCATTTTGTGAGCCTCTCCACATTGTCTTGCCCGATCAAGCAGTAGATCGCTGAACGCTTGTTGCCTTGCCGAACTTTCTCAATCGTATCGATTGTGTAGGAAGGTGCTGGGCGACGCAGCTCGCAGTCGTCCACGGAAAACTTCGCCTCGCCCATAATCGCTGCCCGCAACATTGCTAATCGTAATTCGCTGCTGGCAATCGGAGCGGTTTTCTTGAGAGGCGATATGGCCGCTGGGATGAAAATTACCTGGTCAAGACCGAGGGTCTCGAGCGCGTCGCGAGCAAGGATCAAATGGGCGTGATGTATCGGATCGAAGGTGCCGCCGTAGATCGCGATCTTTTTCAACATTAAACGCTCAACGCTCAAGCCTCGAGATTCAACCCTATCCTGTCATGTTGAGCGAAGCGAAACATCTCTGATCTGAGATTCTTCGCTTCGCTCAGAATGACAGCGTTGAATACCGAGCATTGGGCCATTAACCTTTGCGGCTTATGAACACTGATCTGCGCGGTCAACTGATCATGACAGGTGTGCCCGGTAAGGAATTGGACGCGAAAACGGCACAGTTGTTTCGGCGCGTGCAGCCGGGCGCTTTCATTCTTTTTGGCCGCAACATCGAAAGCGCGTCGCAACTGCGAAAGCTTATCGACGATCTGCGCGATCTCAGCGAAATCGAACCGATCATTACGATCGACCAGGAGGGGGGACGTGTTTCGCGATTGCGCCTGATTGGCAATGAACCGCCCAATGCTCAGCAGTTGCGCGACAAAGGCGATGTGGATCTGATCAGGCGTCATGGCGAGATCACCGGACGATTGCTTCGCCTGTTTGGATTCAATTTGGATCTGTGTCCCGTACTCGACATTTCATTCAACGATGACGCGGAAAATTCGTTGCGCGGCCGCTGTTACGGCAGAACCGTCGACGAAGTTATTCGCAACGCTGCCGCGTTTAATGATGCGATGAGAGGCGAAGGGATTGCCAGCTGCGGCAAGCATTTCCCCGGCTATTCCGCTGCAACTTCCGATGCTCATTACCAATTGCCGCGAATACGACGCACCCGCGAACAGCTCGATCAAAATGAATTAGCCGTTTTTCGCGCATTTATGTCCGCCGTAAACAGCATGATGATCTGCCACGGGTGGTATCCGTGCTTCGAGTCCAACCAGATGCCGGCCACACTCTCCCATTCGGTTATCACGGAATTGCTTCGCGATGAAATGGGCTTTGATGGTCTTATCATGACCGACGACCTCGACATGGGAGCGATCTTAAACGGGTATCGCCTGGAGGATGCGATTCGTTCCGGCGTGTCGGCCGGAAACGACATTGTAATGATTTGCCATCGCATTCCTGAAATCGAAACCGTGCATCAGATTCTCGGGACATTGCCTTCCGACCAAATCGAGCGTGCACAGCAACACGTTAGTCGATTAAAGAAAAAGCTGTCGTCGCCACACAAATTTTCCGAAACAGCATTTCGCGACATCAATAATGAGATTCGCGACCTGCGTATCGAAGTCGTCGGCGAAGAAGACACTGCTCAGCCGATTATTCCCGAGCGAAAAGTGTCGCCAGTGGAGAGATTCTAGTCATATGGGGTTAGGTCGCCTGCGATCTGCCGCGACTTGTTCGGCAGCGACTTAGTTCCTGCGACGCGGCACCAGCAGACGATCCCGGCCGACGAGATACAGCAGCACGCAGAGAACACCGAATGGAATCAATGCGAGTAGATCCGCGTAAGGACCGCTCAAAAACGGATTGTGCGCCATTTGCCATTGCTCGATTCGGTGTCCCATTGCCGCAAGAGGCGCGATTAGTTCCTTGGCCGCAATGACAATTCCTGTGATCGCGCCGCCGGCGATGTAGCCCGAGGCAAGTAAAACGCCAGGACTTTTGTCGCCTTCCGCGGTCAGTTCATGTTCAGAGAGATTTTTGTGGCGGAATTTGACTCGTAAATAGCGGTCCACGAGCCAGCGCACGATTCCTCCCGCGAAGATTGGAGTTGACGAGGCCAGGGGAAGGTAAACTCCCACGGCGAACGCCAGTGATGGAATGCCGCTCATCTCCAACACGATCGCGATCATCGCGCCCAGCAGAACAAGCGCCCAAGGCAGCCTGTGACTGAGAATTCCTTTGATGATGTACGACATCAAGGTGGCTTTCGGCGCATCAAACTTCTGCACAGCGGAACCATCGGGACGGACCCTGTGTGTCCCGTTGATTCCGGGATCAACGAGATAAACCGGAACGCCTTCGTTATTGACTAAATACCGCTGAGCGGTGCCGCCATGGGCATCTGCATGCTGCCAATTCCGATAAGTTTTTGGATCAGAAGCAGCCTGCACGCCGCGCAGCTTCTCCGCTTTGCCGATCTCATTTGCAGGCGCACGCAAATCAGTCGTCGCCGGCATCGGCACGTAAACGGTGTAGGCGTCGTTTAAAAACAAAAGGACGTACCCAAGGACGAGTGCGGAAGCGAGCGAACCGAACAGGATCGCGATCTGCTGAGCTCTCGGTGTCGATCCGACGAGAAAACCTGTTTTCAAATCCTGCGATATCGTGCCGCCATTGGATGCAGCGATGCATACGATGCCGCCGATGGAGAGGGCTGTGACAAAATACGGCGGACCCGTCCAGCCAACGATCAGGAATACAAGACACGTGAGCAGCAGCGTTGCCACTGTCATTCCGGAAATCGGCGTTGACGACGAACCGATCTCTCCGGTTAATCGCGATGAAACCGTAACGAACAGAAACCCAAACAACACAATCAGGAATGCGCCAATGAAATTCCCGCGGAGATGCAACTGCGGCACCGCCATGATAACGGCCATGATGGCGAGGCAACCAATGATCACGACACGCATGGACAAATCGTGATCAGTCCGCGGCGGATGCTCGCGTCGACGCTGTTGACCGACCAGATCTGCGAGTCCGCCTCGCAATCCGCGCCAGATTGTGGGAATCGA
>DATBDI010000233.1:0-3052 GCA_036270025.1 Candidatus Udaeobacter sp.
CTTTTCGCAATCGGCAATTTGCCGTGGCAACTCGACGACTACGATCAGGCCAAGCAAGCGTTTACTTCGTTTCAGATGATCAACGAAGGACGGTGGTTGTATCAGCAGACACCGCATGAACAGGTGGCAACCAAGCCGCCGTTGGTCGGCTGGGTTTCGGCTGGTCTGTTTGCGTTGACGCACTCATGGGATCTGGCGTGGCGATTGCCTTCGCTGATTGCCGCGATTGGCTTGGCAGTTCTGTTGTTTCGCTCGGCCAGTTCTGCTTATGGACGAATTGCCGGGCTAATCGCGCTGGCTGCATTTGGATTGAACCTTCTGAGTCTCCGCCTGGCATCACTCGTGCGCACCGATATGGCGCTGGCGTTCGTGATTTTTGTGATCGGCGTGCTGATTTGGAAAAAAATCCGCGTCGCCCTGGAATGGACAGGGCGCGAACAAGTTTACCTTTTTGCATTGCTCACGATCGCAATGCTCATCAAAGGCCCAATCGTATATGCATTTCTGTTACCTGGCATTGTGCTGTTTCAATGTACGCGCAGGCGACGCGCTGTTGTAGCCGGGGTCGATGACCCCGCTCAACATAGTGTGCCGGACGGCGACGACAGGGGTTGTAGCCACGGCGCTGTGTCGCCGTGCGGTGAATCGCGAAAGGAGCGCCTCGGCACAGCGAGGCGGCTACAGAGCGCCTGGCCCGGTTGGTGGCCGTGGCTCGCATCATTGGGCATTTTTCTCGTATGGGTGATCGGCGGGATCATGTTTCAGCCGGGGTTCTATGATGAAGTGGTGGCGCGCGAATTTCTTGGGCGATTCGGCGAAACGATTCATCGGCCGCAACCGCTTTACTTTTATTTGCCACATCTCCTCCACAAATTTGCTCCATGGAGCGTGCTGATCATCGCCATCGCAATCGTCGACCTTCATTCGCGCAAATGGCGGCTGCGTTCAGCGCTTCGCGAAATGTCGTCTGATACACTTTGGCTCCTGTGCTGGAGCATTGGCGGCTTGCTAGTCATGTCGCTCATTCCATCCAAACGCGTCGATAGAATTTTTCCGATTGTGCCGCCGCTGTGCTTGCTGCTTGCCGCACAAGTTGCCGCACGCGTTTCCTGTAGCCACGGCCCTGTGGGCCGTCCTTCAACGAGCGTCGACTCCGATTCTACCGCCCACAGGTCCGCACACTGGACGGATTCGTCCTGCGGCGAACCGGTGGCTACAACAAATGCGCAGACGCGCATCTGCAGATGGAGCGCAGCGGCGCTCGTGTTCGCCATTCTATTCACCGGCGGATACACGATCTTCAAAGTCGCATCGGGGTATCGCTATCATCGGGACGCGCTCGTTATCTTTGGAAAGGAGGTCCGTCGCCAGGCGCAAGCACACCATTGGCGTTACGAAGTCGTATCGGCAAAGGATGAAGGACTGCTTCTCTATTTGCAGAAAACGCATTTCATCGAGCCTGAGCGCGCCACCACCGAATGGAACAACGGAAATCTTAATGCGCTCGTGGCGTCAACGGAGAAGGCCGCAGGTCCTATGTCGCAGTTGCAAGGCGCTACTCTTTCCCAGCTCAAATCGCGCGCGAGAAAGCAAGAGCAGGGGACGACCTACGTTTTAATTACGCGTTAAGCGATTTCACAAATCCTGTAGCCACCGGCCTGTGGCCGGTCCACACCGGCACTGGCCTTTACACCGTCGGGAGACGGCCCGCAGGGCCGTGGCTACAGCAGCTACCGCATTCAGTCGCCCTGCTGCAACCAGACATATCGCTTACCATTCCAATAGATCAGCGCGCTCGCTGCTTCACTCTTACCCACAAGGAGCGCGTCGCCGCGAAGTCGCGCGACGCCAGTTTCACCTTCGGCATGGGCGGCACGCCCTTTGGAATAAACCTGCCACGAATCCATCCACGCGAAGTCATCCCCGCCGTTACCAATCGGAGTTCCTGCGCCGAGAATTAACACATTGTTGACCACACCATGGACCATCGCAATGCCGACCTTCCCGGTTGAGCGTTGGTTCACTAACACCGCGACATCAATGTTGCCGTCGCCATTGAAATCGGCACTGAGATAGGACGGATTTAACGGAAACGCGAAGTCGTATTTTGCATCCAGCTTTTTCGCGGAAAACAGTTCCACCACCCATTGCGGAATGTCATGGCGCTTGTCGTCACCGTGCATCAACTGGATACCGAATGATATGAACAGCGCCGCTGGCAATACAAAGAGCCGACGTTTCATCACGCAAATTTGGCAAATACGAACAGGAGAAGAAACAGCAAAAGCGAAACACCCAACATCGCGAGAGAAAACGTGCGCCATCGCTGGTTGGTCACAGCACTGATGGTAGAGAACAGCGCGCTTCCAATCAGTCCGGCCCCAGCAGTTAGACAACCCCACGCAAACCGGCCGAGCGTTTCCCATCCTGTGGACAGGCATGCCCATGCGATCATCGCTGCACCGATGCCGAATAACAGGAACGAGCCGATCGCAAACCTAAGAGCCCAGGGCATAAATAGGTTCTAGCCCGCGTCATCTAACGAGACACAAGGTCAGCCCCGAATGCTTTCGGGGCTGCATCGCCGGTTCGCTGCTGGCGGTTGCTTTGGCCGGAGCACCCACTATCTACTGGAGGAACCTGCCGCAGCAGGTTTGAAATCGAATTTGCCTTTGCCTTCCTGATAGAAAACACACTCACTTCCGGGCCGACAGCCGCTGACGTGCACCCAGTCCGCAGGCATCATTACAACCGAGCCGGGGCCGAAATCTTTAGCTGAGGCCGCATTTGCTCCCGTGTACCAGACTCCGCTGATGATCACGTTCTTAATTTCGCTGCTGTGGGAGTGCAGCGGGTTGTCAGTGCCGGCAGCAACTTTGCGAATCTGTGTGTAGGGTCCGGTTTTAGGGTCCCCCGAAAGCGCGGCGAACTGCATGCCCTTCCTCTCGGAAAGTTCGACCCACTTCAGGTCGGTAAACGAAACCATCAAAGGTGTCTTCCTGTCTGACTTCTGCGTGCTGTCTTGCGCGAGCAATGGTGCCCAAGCGCAAGC
>DATBDI010000234.1:0-2491 GCA_036270025.1 Candidatus Udaeobacter sp.
TTGAGTCTGCGAAGTGAAGGTCCCCCACTGCGTTGGCCTCTGGTAGTAAAGGCCGAAGTCAAACCCGCGAGCCTCTTGCGAACCGAGGTTTTCATTTGCAAGTGTGATACGGGTGATGAATCCGCCAGCATCGCGCTCGACAATGCCTGGAGCGGTGCCATCGAGCACTTGTTGAGCCAACGGAGCGGTCACAACTCCGGTGCGCTCGATATCCCAAAAGTCAACCGAGACGTTCAAACCGGGCGCGTATTTTGGCGAGTACACAAAGCCGCCACTGAACGACCGCGAATCTTCAGGTTGAAGATTCGGGTTGCTAGTTATAAGGGTGTTCGTTTCAGATTCGAGCAGGCCACCTTTGAGCGGATCGTGAGTAACCTCCAACGTTGAGACCGGGGACCCAAACAGTTCCTCAAGTGACGGTTCACGAAAGCCTTCGCCCCAAGTCGCGCGCAGGGTCAGCTGCTCGTCAAACGGTTGCCAGCGCATGCCAACCTTTGGCACCAAGACATTGCTATTGTTGTTCAGAAACTCTTCAAATCGCCCCCCAGCGGTAAACTCCAGGGAATAAAAGCCGGGAATTGCTGCATGGGTCTCGCTCACGATTTGCGGATTTTTTGGATTTTTGCCGTCGCCTCTGGAGTAGGTACTCGTCACGGGGCTGAAGATAGGAATTCTGGTCTCCGCGTAAATCGCATAAGAATTTCGGCTGCCCTGGGCACCTGGAACTGGCGAGTTGCCAACGATGTCTCCCTCCAAATTGAGTATGTCGGGATTCTCCTTCAGTTGCTCCCGCCGCCATTGACCACCGATGGCTAAGCCAACGCCGCCAGCCGGCAGGTGAAAGAGGTCGGTTGTGTAGATGGTGGCATCTAACGTGGCCAACTTTGAGGTGTCCTCGTCCTTGGGGTGCACCCTGGCGAACTCGACCGTGGCCGAATTGGACGAGATTGGATTGCGAAAATCACCGAAAGGATTAAAGACAGGCTGGCCAGCGAGAGCTCCACCCGGTTGAAAGATCGGATCGGCCTGGTTCAAGATCTGGTTGAAACGCGATGCGGACACCTGCGTGCCGGTCTGGGTATTGTCAACCTGACTGTAACGGAACCCGGTGTCGTAACCCCAGCTCCCGTCAAACAGCTTGTCTCCCTTGATGCCGATGGTGCTTAGCCACGCGTTAGTTTCGTTATCGAACAAACGGTTCCCAAATTCAGCCAGACGCGCGCGCGTGCCGCCGGAGATAATTTGCTGGAAGGGATTAAAAGGATTGAATGCATCAGCCGGTAAACCGGTCTCCGCGTGTGTGGGTGTGTTGGGTGGTTCCGAGCCTGGCGCAATCGGCGAATGCGGCGGAATAGCTAGTATGGTCTGACCCTTTGTTTCGAACGAACCGGTTGCGGGAGCCGCCAATTCATTATGCGTGTTCACCCTCTGATAAAAGCCGTCCGCATAGACGACCATCTGATCGCCGAAGACCTTACGGTCAGCACTTAACCAAACCCCATAACGCTCCGATTCAGGGAGCGAGGACGAGAACAGATTGAAATTAAAGCCGGGACGCAGACCGCCGGCAGCCCTGACACGGTTATTAGCATCGTAGAGATACCTGTTTGCTGGGGACAACCCGTTTGTAAAATCTGGTGCACTTGCAAATTCAGTCCCCCCAGGATTTAAATTCTTGCCACCAGCGGCCCCCGCCACGTCGCTACTGAGCTGAAGATTATAAGGACTATTGTTCGAGCTTAGGAACGGCGGGGTGAGCGAGAAACCGCGATCGTGGTTGAAGATGGAGTTGCGATGATAGTAATTCAAGACGCCAGTGATATTGGTATCTTTGTTGCCAACACCGAAGATGGCCGATGCGTCCAGTTCGCCGGAGTCTTTATCGAGGGTATTGCCGTATTGGATCCTCGCCTCCGCGCCATCGTAATTGTGACGCATCTTGAGGTTCACGACACCCGCTACCGCGTCCGCGCCATACGTGGTGGAAGCGCCGTCTTTCAGAATTTCGATGCTCTCAATGGCAGCTTGAGGAATCGAATTCAAATCGACAAACATCACATTCACCAGGCCTGGGTTGTTGCCCGTGGGATAGACAGCCACCCGTCGCCCATCCAGCAGGATGAGAGTCGCTCTCGCATCGAAACCGCGGAGAGCAATTGTCGCGGCACCCACTGCGGTGTTGGAGCCGTTTTCATTATTCGAAGTCGGAATTATGTTCGCGTTAGCGATCGGGAGGCTCTGGAGAAATCGCTCTGTGGTAAACTCACCTGATTTGGTGATGTTCTCGCGGTTGTAGATATCAACAGGGTTCGGTCCGACTTCTTCTGCCGTCGGAATATTCGAACCCGTAACGATGACACGCTGGACTTCCGCCGCGGGCGGCGTCGGGGCAGCACCAATGTCCGTCGACAGCGGCGGGAGGTTCTGGGCAAATGCGTTCGACGCGATAATGAGAGGGATTCCAACGCAGGCTGCGAGAGTCACACGCAGG
>DATBDI010000235.1:0-8699 GCA_036270025.1 Candidatus Udaeobacter sp.
GTTGCAGTCCGAGAATGGCCTGCTTGGCATCGGCCCGTTCCCAACTGAGGATGAAGTGGACGCCGACTTGATCAACGCCGGCAAACAAACCATCACGACGATGCCTGGCTCGGCCTTTTTCTCCAGCGCCGACTCATTCACCATGATTCGTGGCGGCCACATCGATCTTGCCATTCTCGGCGCGTTTGAAGTGACAGACAAAGGCGACATCGCAAACTGGATGATTCCCGGCAAGATGGTCAAAGGGCCAGGTGGCGCGATGGACCTGGTCGCCGGGGTGAAACGTGTCGTCGCGGTGATGGAACACACCTCGAAGGACGGCAGCCCAAAAATTTTGAAACAATGCACGCTGCCCATCACTGGCTTGGGAGTCGTCAACCTCATCATTACCGATCTATGCGTGTTCGAGGTGAAACAAGGCGGCGGCCTCGTTCTCATTGAATTGCATCCTGGCGTTACGGTGGACGACATCCGCGCAAAGACTGGCGCGCCGTTCGAATGTGGGAGGGGCCTTAGTGCCCCGACAACCTAATCCAGCAAATACGGCCAAGGGTCGGTAACCAAATCCTTCCGAGCAGCACTAGCCGCATCCCACTGCTCCGGTGACTCCACTAATCCTTTCACTACGGGATTCTGCTCAATGTAGTAAGCAACATACTCGAACTGCTTGGCCGTCTTGACGTGCGTGTCGTAGTAGCCGTCCTGCCAAGCAGTGTCATGCGCAGTGAGCAGTCGATTAGTTTTCCGGCCCACATAGCTCATGAAGTCGTGCATGAACTTGGGCAGCGTCCATGGCTCACGTAACGCGAAGAGCGCATGCCAATGATCAGGCATGACAACGAAGGCGCGGAGGTAAATGCGATTGTGTTCCACCGCGAAACGAAACGCGGAGACTATTACCGCGCGCGCTTCTGAATCGAGAACTGGTCTCTTTGGGTGCAGTGATTTGGTGATGAAGAAAGTGGCGGATGCATCAGTCCAGCGATGCAGACGTAAATTCCTTGAGTGTGCTTGTGACGTCATGTTGGTCGGGGCACTGAGGCCCCTCCCACATTTTCCACATTTTCGCGCGGGCATAGCAGCACCAGCAGTGATGCGATTATCCAGCACGCGACCATAAAAATAAATCCGCCACGGAATGAGCCGGTGCGCTGGCTCAGATCGCCAATGATCTTAGGACCAAAGAATCCGCCAATGCTGGCCGTGCAATTGATGAAGCCGACCGCTGCTGCAGCCGCCGAGCTGGTGAGAAATGAAGACGGGAGCGCCCAGAACGATGGCAGATATGCCACCGTTCCGAAGCCGATCAGCGTGAACACCACGATTAGCAGTGCGATCGAATGCGGAGCAAGGAACCACGCGCCCAACGCTAGCGCAGCGGTTAATTGTGGGACGGCAAAATGCCAGCGGCGCTCGCGCGTGCGATCGGAGTTCCAGCCAAGCAGCAGCATTCCGATGAGACCCGCAACAAACGGAATCGCGCCGATCCAGCCAATGCGCTGAACATCAGTCCAACCGGTGAGCCGCTGAAGCATGGTCGGCATCCAAAACCAAAAGGCGTAGCCGCCGGTATAACAGAAGAACAACCCGGCAGTGAGCATCAACACCGCCGGATGCCGAAGCGCTTGCCAAATCGTAACGTGTTCTACATGTGCTTTGGCGCGCCGCTCTTCAGCAAGACGAGCACTTAACCAATCGCGCTCGTTACGCTGCAACCATCGCACTTCGTTAGGCCGATCCGGCAGCACGAACAGTGTCGCGATTCCAAGTAAGATCGCGGGCACGCCTTCCAGCAGGAAGAGCCATCGCCATCCGGCAGTGTCGAGCCAATGAACACGCAGGATCATGCCGGCAAGAGGCCCGCCGAGAATGTAAGCAATGGGAATAGCCGACATAAACCGCGCCACCGCCTTGGCCCGATCCTGATAAACGAACCAGTGCGAAAGATAAACAATCACACCGGGGAAAAAGCCTGCCTCGGCTGCGCCGAGCAGGAAACGCGCGCCGTAAAGCTCCAGCGGCGTGCGGACAAAACCAGTGAGAGTTGTGAGTGCGCCCCAGATTATCAGCGTTGTCGCGAGGAGAAGTCTAGCGCTCCAGCGCTCGACCAATAGCGCCCCGGGAATTTGCAGCGCAAAATATCCAATAAAAAAAATTCCGCTGGCCGTGCCAAACACTGAATCGCTTAGACCCAGGTCGCCTTTCATTCCAAGCGTCGCATACGCGATGTTTGTGCGATCGATGTAATTCGCGACGTAAAGCAGAAACAGAAACGGCAGAAGCCGCCACGCGATTCGACTGCGCGCACTTTCGCCGGCGGCTGCTTGCAAAGAAGCCATCGTTGCGCAGCATAACGCTGGCCGAAACGCTCACAATTTAGAAAACGTGTTCGTCGCCCAACTTGGCAAAGCGCTCGCGCCCCGCGAAATCATTTTCGTCGGCGACATACCGAAAACGGGAAATGCCAAAGTGATCCGTCGCATCGTGCGCGCCGCGTATCTGGGCGAAAAACTCGGCGACACTTCCGCCCTGGAAAACCCGGCGTCGCTGGATCAAAGAGCGTACGCCGACGAAAATTTGTGGGATCACATTTGAAGCGTTCCCGGTCGAGCATTCCATTCTTTCGCCGGCGGTCGGATATCGAGTGAGCGCAGGACGGGCGCGCATCTTCTTTGCGCCGGACCTTATATTTATCCACGAACGCGCTGCCGCCTTGAAGAACGTGCAAATTTACATCGGCGATGGCGCGACGGTAACGCAGTCATTCATTCGCAAACGCGGCAAGGCACTCATCGGTTACTCGCCGTTCGGACACAACTAACGTGGTACGAGAAAGAGGGCGTTGCGCGCGCGATTATCACTCATTGCGGCTCGGAGATTGTTAAAGGTGACGAGCGCAAGATCTCCACGAAGCTCGGCATCATGGCTGCCGAACGACGTGTCGATGTGCGTATCGCCTATGACGGTATGAAAGTGATGTTATGAGGGCAAGCGGCGCGCACAGGAGTGACGCGCCCTACCATAGCGCGCCATTGGTAGGGCGGGCAGTCCTCTGCACGCCGCGGCGTGACTAAGACGGCGCGCACAGCGTAACGCGCCCTACCTATGCAGGCGCTCGGGCGATCAATTCACCTAGGAAGCGCTCGACTTCAGCAGGATTTTTCAATGAGTAAGTCGCTGGAGACGGCTGTGATTGTTCGCTGACGAGAATACCGATGCCGCGATGTTCGAGCGCGCGAAACGCATCTTCGTCCGTGGTATCATCACCGATGTAAATTGGTCGGACGTTCTTGCCATCCAAGTCGAGCGTGTCCAATAACCAGATCATGGCTTTCCCTTTGTCCCAATCGACGTTGGGCAGCAGTTCGTAAACTTTTTTTCCGTTGATCCTGCGCAGTTCTCGATGTCGCGCCGCTACAGTTTCCACAGCTCGCGCCACCTCAGGAACGTAGTTGTCCTTTACGTTGCGGTAGTGCACAGCTATGGAAAAACGCTTCCGCTCCAACTGCGCGCCCGGAACTCCCCCGATGGCCTGGTGCAACTCCTTTTCTGCCCTGTCGAGCTCGGGCAGATACTCCGCGCCCAATTCCCTCCGCAATCCGCCCGGACCGGCAATATCAAATCCGTGACTGCCGGCGTAAACAATTCCGTCGATGTTCACGCGACGACGAACATCATTCATGTCGCGGCCGCTAAGAATCGCTACCGGCACTCGTCCGGCCAGGTCCCGCAGAGCCTGTCGCATGGATTGGGATAGCCACGCATTCTCCGGACGACTTACGATCGGCGTTAGCGTGCCATCGTAATCCAGAAAAATCGCGACGTGGCCTCCCAGACTGGCGATGTCTTGAACCTGCTCGAGGGCTGACGGAATCATATTCGACTTTAATAGGAGCAGTTAAAAGAGTTACAAGGTTACACGGTTGTTTTGTAGGGTGTCTGTGTCAGACGCCGATCAGTTAAGACGGCGTTTCACAGAAACGCCCTACAATTTCCCGTGTAACTCTTTTAACCTTTAACCAACTCTTTAATGAATCGGCTGATAGTTGTCTCGAATCGATTGCCATTCGCGCTTGATTCCACTGGCGAAGATCTGTGGACAGTCACACCGGCTACCGGCGGACTCGTCTCCGCGATCGAGCCAGTGCTGCGCGAGCGCGGCGGAGTCTGGATTGGCTGGCCCGGAATTGCGGGTGAAATCCCACAGGAACCATTCGCCAAGGCCACACGGAATGCCGGCTACAAGATTGTGCCGGTTGCTCTGAGCGAAAGCGAACGCAGCGAATTTTACTACGGCTACTCGAACGAAGTGATTTGGCCGCTGTTTCATGATCTCCAGAATTTTTGCAACTTCGATCCGACATACTGGCAGGCTTATAAAGATGTTAACCGCCGTTACGCCAACGCGATCGCCCACTGCGCCCAACCCAATGATTTCATCTGGGTGCACGACTATCATCTGATGTACGTCGGCTGGGCGTTACGCGAGCAGAGCATGTCCCGCACGATTTCGGGACTGGCCTTTTTTCTGCACATTCCTTTTCCGCCTTACGATATTTTTTCAAAGCTGCCGCAACAACAGCGGCTGCTCCGTGCGCTGCTTCAGTTCGATTTGCTTGGATTCCAGACGCGCCGCGACGTCCGGAATTTTATTCAGTGCGTGCGTCGTGTGATGCCAGATGCGAAAATTGCTCCTCGTCGGGACCTTCAACTGATCCGCTTTGAAAAACGCCAAATTCGAGTCGGCCACTTCCCTATTGGGATCGATTTTGTGTCATTCGAAAACGGCGCAAAGGCTGAGACCGTCGCCGATAAAGCGCAGCAACTGCGGAGCACTTTTCCCGGATATCAGCTGGTGCTTGGTTCGGACCGGCTCGATTACAGCAAGGGAATTCCCGAACGCTTGCGCGCATTTCGCACTGCTCTGGAACTGCATCCGGAATTGCGTGAGCGGATCGTCTTGATCCAAATCGTTGTGCCCAGCCGCGTGGAGATTCCCAGATATCACGAGTTCAAAGATCGCATTGACCGACTCGTGGGCGACATCAATGGCCGTTTCTCCACGAGCACGTGGCTGCCGGTGCAATACCACTTTCGCAGCCTCGATCGCGACGATCTCCTGGCGCACTATCGGGGTTGCGATATCGCGTTCGTCACCCCGCTGAAGGACGGGATGAATCTCGTAGCCAAGGAGTATTGCGCATGCCGCATCGAAGACGATGGCGTTCTCATCCTGAGCCAGTTCGCTGGCGCTGCCGAGCAACTCAAGCCGGGCGCGGTGCTGGTCAACCCGTACGATGTCGAGCAGATGGCGGACGCGATTTCTGAAGCCTACCGCATGAACGAGGCCGCGCGCACCTCCCGTATGAAACGCATGCGCCGCGTGGTGCGCAGCGAGAACGTCTTTTGGTGGGTCGATTCGTTTCTCAAAACCGCAGCGAAACTTGCCGCGCGGTCGTCGCAAGTCGAGGCAGCGACAAGCCGCGTTCGCGCGATAAGCAAACGCTGAAAAGCGGCGGAGTCTTTGGTGAAAGACGATTTTTTGTTAAAGCGCAGACCGGATGGCGATCCTCGATAAGCTACAAAAAATCTCAGATACGATCTGGGAATTGCCCACGACTTACAAGGAGGGCATGCGCGTGCCGGCGCGGATCATCGCCACCGAAAAGCTTGTGCGCGAAATGGACGAAGCTGTTTACCAACAGATCAGCAACGTCGCCACTTTGCCCGGCGTGACGCGGTACGCGCTCTGCATGCCCGATGGGCACAGCGGCTACGGATTCCCGATCGGCGGCGTCGCTGCGATGGACGTGCACGAAGGGGGCGTGATCTCTCCCGGCGGTATCGGGTTCGATATCAACTGCGGCATGCGCCTGCTCACGACGAATCTCACGCTGGAGGATGTTCAACCGCGCTTGAAGGAAATTATTGATCGACTGTTTGAACGCGTCCCTGCAGGCGTCGGTACTCATGGGTTTTTGAAATTATCGCACAGCGACTTCCGAGAATTGGTTGAGCAAGGCGCGCGCTGGTGTGTTGAACGCGATTTTGGCTGGGAGGAGGACCTCGAACTGACCGAGGAGAACGGTTGCGTAGCCGGCGCCGACGCAACGAAGATCAGCGATCGCTCAATTGAGCGGGGCTACAATCAGGTCGGCACACTGGGCAGCGGCAATCATTATCTGGAAGTGCAGGTCGCGCGTCCCGATGACGTGCGCGACAAGCAACTCGCCGCCAAATTTGGGATCACGATTCCGAATCAGATCGTGGTGATGTTTCATTGCGGTAGCCGCGGCTTTGGCCACCAGGTAGCCACCGATTATCTCCAGAAATTCCTGAAAGTGATGGGGCCGAAATACGGCATCAAAATCCTGGATCGCGAACTGGCATGCGCACCGTTCGATTCACCTGAAGGCCGCGATTATTTCGCCGCGATGAAGTGCGGATTGAATATGTCGTTCGCCAACCGGCAGGTGATTCTTCACCGGATCCGCGAAGTTTTTTTCGAAGTGTTCGGACGCAGCGCTGAAGATCTTGGGATGCGAATGGTCTACGATGTGTCGCACAACACGGCCAAGCTAGAACGGCATCGAGTAGATGGAACAGAAAAGGACTTGCTGGTGCATCGCAAAGGCTCGACGCGCGCATTTGGACCCGGACACGAGGATCTGCCTGCGCGTTATCGCGACACTGGCCAGCCGGTGATCATCGGCGGTAGCATGGAGACAGGTTCGTACCTCCTCGTGGGAACAGCGTCGGGAGCAGAAACATTCTTCAGCACAGCGCACGGCAGCGGCCGCACCATGAGCCGCACCAAAGCGCGCAGACAATGGCACGGAAAACAACTTCAGCGCGATCTCGAAGCGCGCGGCATCTACGTTCGCAGTACTTCATGGGCGGGGCTCGCAGAAGAAGCAGGTGGCGCTTACAAGGACATCGACGACGTGATCGCCGCGACTGAACTGGCGGGAATCAGCAAGCCAGTCTTGCGATTCACGCCGATTGGAAATGTGAAGGGATGAATGGTCATTCTGAGCGAAGTGAAGTGAAGCGGAACGAAGTCGAAGAACCCCGTGGAATTACCTTTAGACTTCTCTGCGGGGTCCCTCGACTTCGCTGCGCTCCGCTCGGGATGACGGCCAATTACATTTTTAAGTGACCCAGCACACGCCAATCAGCTTAATCACCGGCCCGCTCGGCAGCGGTAAAACAACTCTGCTCCGTCACATTCTCGCTACGCAACCTGAGAAGATTGCCATTGTGATGAACGAATTTGGCGAGATCGCCATCGACACGAAAATAATCAAAGGCAATAACGTGCGCATCGCCGAGCTCGGTGGCGGCTGCGTTTGCTGTTCGTTGATCGGCGAATTTGAAGCCGCGGTGAACGAGATCGTGGAGAAACTGGCGCCCGAGAGGATTGTCGTTGAGACCACCGGGCTCGCTGAACCTGAAGCGCTCGTGTTCAATATCCAGGAGGCGCTGCCGCAATGCCGGCTCGACGGTGTGGTTTCGGTCGTCGACGCCGACATGCTCATTTGTTTTCCCGAAATCGGTCACACGACGCGCCTGCAGATCGAAGGCGCAGACATTTTGCTTTTGAACAAGATCGATCTGGTCGAGCCAGCACAGATCGAGCCGCTCGAAAGCAAGTTGCACCAGATCAATTCTACCGCTGAGATTATTCGCACCGAGCGCTGCCGGATCGACCCGGAGCTACTGTTTGGCATCGGTCGGGAAACAAAGGTCGGACGCCCGGAGCATCTGCATCAGCCGGAGTTCGAATCCTTCGCATTTCGTTCCGACAAAATCTTTTCGCGCGATTGCTTCGAACCTTTCGCAGCCGGCCTGCCGACCAACGTGATCCGGGCGAAAGGTTTCATCCGCTTTACCGACGGCACGCAGCTTTTCAATTTCGTTGCCGGCCGCTGGGAATTGGAACCGTTTGAAACGGACACCACCGAGCTTGTCTTTATCGGGAAAAAAGTAGCTGCGGAAAAACAGGCAATTCTCCGCGCGCTAGGTGAATGTGTCGTTCAAAATGACGAAGCACGAATGCCGAATTAAATCCGAATGACAAATTGTAAGGCGTCTGTGTCAGGCGCCATCGCGTTTCGCAGAAACGCCCTACAATAATTCGTGCTTCGTCATTCCTTCGTCACTCGTCATTCGGATTTCGTCATTATTTAGTCATGCCCTACCATTACCTCGAAGAAATCGGCACCGCCGACATCGCGTTTGAAGCGACCGGGCGCGACCTGCCGGAATTGTTCACCGCCGCCGCCGCCGCGACGATGAACGTCATGGTCGAGAACCTCGACGCCATTGAGCCGCGCGAAACGCGAAACATTGAGCTCTCGAGCGAGCAGATCGACATGTTGCTGTTCGATTTTTTGCAGGAGCTGATCTTTCTCAAGGACGCGCACCGACTTTTGCTGCGAGCGCGGAGCATTCGAATCGATGAGAAGGACGAAATTGTTTCTCTGAAAGCGGAAGCGACCGGTGAGCCGCTGGACGCGGCCAGACATCAGCAGCGCGCGGACGTGAAGGCAGTCACGCTCCACGGCTTCTCTGTCGAGAAACAGGACGGGAACTGGAAAGCAAGGGTGCTTTTGGACATCTAAGGCCGACCATCGGCACTTTTGCAAAGCGCTGATAGAAAATGACGAAGCTCAAATGACGAATGACGAATTAATGAC
>DATBDI010000236.1:0-1860 GCA_036270025.1 Candidatus Udaeobacter sp.
TATGCCTAGCCAAAAATATTTGAAATTTTGAAGCCGCAGATCCAAGGGAACGACACCTACGGTTTCTTTCCCTTGGGAACCCATTCTTCCTTCGGGTGTGGTGAGCGGGCGGATTGATTCCATCGGTCGCCTGACGCATGATCTTGTTGTCAATGCAAGGATCGCGGGAGGCAACCGATGGAACTGTTCGCCAAGCTCTTTGGAAGCTGGCTGGTTTTTGTATATCACTGTTTTGATCGCATGGTGCTGAGCGGGTATCTGATGGGGTTGCAAAGACCAGGGCAAGTCGTCTACTGGCTGCAGAATGTGCTCGGCATAGAGGCCATTACTAAAGAAGTGCTCAGCAGCCGCACACAGGATTACGTGCGCTGGGTGGAAGCGTTCGCACGCAACCAGCGTCTTCCCCTCGAATGGGCCGAGAAGAACGTACGCAAAGAGGACTATGTCGCGCCGTACCTGCGGCGGATGAAACGTGCGGATCGCTATGGCGTGTACTTCATCTTCCAAACTATGGAACAGGGCTGGACTTTTCGTCCTGGACAGCGGCTCGTGAAACGGCATGGACCGGATGCCGATTATCCCATTCTGCATCGGCACCGCGCCCGTTACCGCTACTACTACTTTTATCTGCGCGATGAGGTGCTGGGGCCAATGATCGTTCGCATGGGGACCTTCATTCCCTTCGAAGCCAGTTACTACCTGAACGGCCACAGCTACATTGAGGCCCGGTTGCGTCAACTGGGGATCGATTTTCGCAAAGACGACAATGCGTTCCTATGGGTGAGCAATCCGCTGGCGCTACAGAATGCCGCCGACGGGCTGTCGGGCGAAGTGATTCAAAAGCGCTTGAACTACTGGACCGTAGCGCTGGGGCCGAAGTTCGGCAAACTCGACCGCCGGGCAGCCAAACTGGAGCGCAGCTATTATGTGCACCAGGTCGAATACTGCCAGAACTTTATTTTCAGACGCCATCACCCGATCCGGAAGATCTTCGAGCGCAGTTGCGAGCTAGGGTTATGGCGGATGACCGGAGAGCGCATCTGGCGAGCATTCGGCCGAGGACATCGCGATCGGATCAACGGCAAACTGCAGACCATGATGGAAGCCATCGAGCACGGACAGCACGTGTTCCGCGCCTATTGGAAACATGCCTGGGTGAAGCAATACGAGAAGTACTCGACGTTTCTCCGCAACGAAGTCACCTCAAATAACCTGCGCGATTTCAAGCTGGCCAAGGGATTGGCCCATCTAGGACAGGTGCGCACCCGGTTGCTTCAGGTGCTGGATCGCTTTGCGGCGCACCAGGCGGAGAACTTGAACGTGCACGAGGAATTCGCCCTGTTGCGTCGCATCGCGCTACCGGTAACAGACGGTGGCGTGCGGACCCCGGGCATCCGCATTCAGGATGTGCGAATCATCCGCTTGCTGGAGGTGCTGTTGCACGCCGGCACGGATGTCGGCGGCTGGTCTACCAAACAGATCCATACGGTTCTCCTGGACCGCTTCGGATTAAACGACCCCACGTACCCTCTCAATAGCTTGCGCTATGACTTACGGAAATTGAAAGGACACGGTTTACTGGAACGACTCCCTGGACGCTATACGTATCGCCTGACCGACAAGGGACAGCGGGTCGCCATTCTCTTTCTTCTCTTCCACCAGCGCCTCTGCGGACCCGTGGCCGGCAGCCAGTTCCAGTACCGCCCCGACGAATCTCACCGCCCGTGCCACAGTAACCTCGAACGCGCTTACTATAATGCAGATCGCGCTATCGATCAGATTGTGACGTTACTCCGTGCGGCCTGAGTTAACAACTCGAAATCCTGAAGTATTCCTGTTTACAAAGCTGAAGGGTACAGG
>DATBDI010000237.1:0-2180 GCA_036270025.1 Candidatus Udaeobacter sp.
ACGCAGTGCGGCTTTCGAATGGTAGATCGGCGACTGGCTCCAGAGTTGCTTGGCGGGGGGCATCGATTCGATTACGACACTGAAGTGTTGATCATTGCCAGTCGCAAAGGATACCGGATCGAATCAGTCCCAATTAGCACAGTGTACTCCGACGAAGTGAGCAAGATTCATCCGGTGCGCGACGCGCTTCGCTTTTTCAAAATGATGCAGCGATACAAGGCTGTCGGCAGCTAACCAGATCGCGCGCACGCCCGACCTCGTCGCACATGTGATCGAAGAGCGAACGCGCGAGGAACCGATGAGTCGAATCGATCCGGTTAATCATGGGTACGACGGTCCACCCGCCAGAAATCCATGAAATTCGTTGTCCGTGATACGATCTTTTCACCCGCAGCAGACGAAATTAAAGCGTTGATCCTTCAAGCGTTTAAGCAAAAATTGGACACTCCACACCCCAATGAACCTCCACTATGAAAAAGAAATCCACTTCACAATCTGCATTTTTTAATCTTCGCGTTTTAATTGCTGCGGTCTTTTGCCTTGGTGCTCTCGCTGTGGCGCTGTTCGCCCAAACAAAGAGCGCAGGGCCGACTCAACAAAGCGACCCCTCCGTGGGCGCACAGGACGCTCCCGGTACGCAGACGCCCGATGTCGTGCGGTTGATGGGACCGGTTATTCAAAACAACGATTTGCGCAGTCTGCCTTACGTTGCTCCGAACACGGAGATCGAAGAGAAGCGGCTGACGCGCTATCCGCATCCGGAAATTCCAAGCCCGACCAATCAATCCGCTTATCCGCGATTCGAGACGTTAGTGAAGCAAATCACACCGCCCACGCCGACGATGCCTGCGCCGCTGCTAACTTTCGATGGGATGAACTCAAGCCAGAGTGGTTGCATGTGTTTGCCACCTGACACCGATGGCGATGTCGGCCCGAATCACTATGTCCAGTCGGTCAATAGTTCGATCAAGATTTTTGATAAAAATGGGAATCCGCTCAATGGCCCAAATGGAACGACCTACAACTCTTTTTTCCTGGCCCTGGTAGGCACGCCTTGTTCGGGCCTCAACAATGGCGATGGGTTCGTCTTTTATGATCACGTCGCCAATCGCTGGGTCGTCAGCGATTTTGCTTTTCCCGGCACGCTGCCCGGCGCAGGGCCATTTTACCAATGTGTCGGTGTATCTCAGACAGGTGATCCCGTGAGCGGGGGCTGGTTCCTCTATGCGATCCAGCATGACCCGGCCAACCCCACCTGGATCGGTGATTACCCGAAGTTGGCGATGTGGAACAGCGGCGGGAGTCCTGCCCAAAACGCTTATTATCTCACGGTCAACCTGTTTAACGGGCCGACGCTTGCCTTCCAAGGCGTGCGGGTCTTTGCTTTCGACCGCGCATCCATGCTCACCGGCGGCGCCGCTAACACCATCGCCTTTAACATCCCGCCTGCCGGCTTGGGCGATTCGTATAGTCTGGTTCCAGCTGGTTTTCGCACCGGTACGCCTCCGCCTGTGAACAGGGATGAATTTCTATTATCTGTTGACAGCCCTGCTACGGGCGGCGTAACGCTCACGCAGGTTCACGGGTGGAAATTCCACGTCGATTTCGGCACTCCGGCTAACTCAACGTTGGGCATTGGCGGAAACCATAGCCCAAATGCAAACATCACTGTCGCTGGGTTCGTGGACGCATTCACCACGACCACCCTGTTGGTGCCGCAGAATGGGACGACGGCAAAATTGGATACCTTGGGCGATAAAATCATGACCCCGGCCATCTATCAGAATCGCGCTGCCGTGGAATCGCTCTGGGCCAGCCAGACGGTTCTCCTGAATTACCCGAATGGGCCCACTGCCGTTCGCTGGTATCAATTCAATGTGACTGGCGGGAATTTTCCAGCTACACCGGTGCAGCAGCAAAGCTGGAACAACAGCAACGATGGTCTATGGCGCTGGATGCCCAGCATCGCCGTGGACCAAAACGGCAACACGGCCATCGGCTATTCTACCTCCAGCGCGACACAGGAACCTTCCATCCGCTATGCTGGCAGGCTCGCTGCGGATCCACTGAATAATCTCGCTCAGGGCGAAGCCATCATGACCGTGGGCGGCGGTCACCAGACCCATTCCAGCGGACGCTGGGGCGATTACAGCATGCTGAGTATCGACCCTGTCGATAAT
>DATBDI010000238.1:0-3058 GCA_036270025.1 Candidatus Udaeobacter sp.
CTGTCACAGACGCCCTACAATTGCGCGATCGCGCCACACACTTGCACAGTTTCGCGAGCCGCATAAATAGTCCTCTCAACCAGCCTATGATCAAACGCCTCTTGCTCATTTCTTGTTTGTGCATCCTCGCGGTCGGCGTGAAAGCGGCGCCCCCGTCATCGGGTGAATACGTCATTCTTGTCGGCGGGCCCTCGATGTATCAGTGGGAAAAGTACAAGGCCTATCCGCACGATCATTGGTGGGCAAATTTTATCCGCGCGGCGCGGCTCCGCACCGAACAATTGCGCACCGAGCTGGGACCTGATGCGAAGATTACTTGGCTCGTTTACAGGCAGGGTTACGAGGACCGTGCCAAGCAGGAGAACCAGGATCTCATTAGCCTGATCAACACCGTTCGCGACAAGTTCAACATCAATCTGATTTGGTTTGGCCCGGGCCACGAAGTCATTGATTATCTGAACAACGGTCACCCCCGCGACCAGTTCAAGGTCATCGGCTTCGAATATTTCGGTCACTCAAATCGCGCGTGTTTCATGTTCGACTACAGCAATAACATCGATAGCGCGTGCAAGTCGTGGCTGCATGATAGCGAGTTTACGAAAATCAATCGCCGCGATTTTGCCCGCCACGCCTACGTCAAGAGTTGGGGCTGCCATACCGGTGAGGAAATGTCTAAGAAATGGTACGCCGCGACCGGTATCCGCATGATTGGCGCCATTGGCAAAACTCAATTCATGATGGAAGAACTGCCGATCCTCGTTTCCGATGGCGGCAAATGGGTGAACTGACGGAAATGACGAAGCACGAATGACGAAAATTCGCCCGCCACTTTGTCTCCTCATTCGGCTTTCGTCATTCTTTCGTCATTAGACATTCGTCATTCGTCATTTTCCGGCTTAATCCGACCGTCTGCGAATGCTGGAGGTACTCAGCAATTTTGATCCACCTCCGGACAGTGTGCCGATCAATTGTTTGATGCCGATGCCGGGCACGCCGCTGGCCGACCAGCCGCCGGTAGACATTTTTGAACTTGTCCGGCTGATTGCCGTCACGCGCGTCGCGCTGCCAAAGGCGCGCGTCCGTCTCGCAGCAGGACGCACCCGCATTTGGCGCGAGGGGCAGGCGCTCTGCTTTTTCGCAGGCGCAAATTCAATTTTTTACGGCGACAAACTTCTCACCGCGAAAAATCCGGCGACTGACGTCGATGTCAGCCTTTTGCGCGAGCTGGGGCTGCATGTGGAATCAATCCCTAATGACGAAGGAATGACGAAATTTGAATGGCAAAGTGACCGTTTAATCTTCGTCATTTGAGAATTCGGGCTTCTTTCGTCATTCGTCATTTGAGCTTCGTCATTGTTCGCAAACGACTGGCGTGCAAAAATTTGAGATCGACATCGCTCATGCATTTTGGGATGGAGGCTTCTGGCCAGTGGGGATTTAGCAAGACCTCAACAGAGAGAGATCATGAACTGGAAGAAATTCTTCATCGCATTCATCGCAGCGTTCGTCTTTCTCTTCTTTTTTGGCTTCGTTTGGTACGGGATGCTGATGCAGAGCGCGCATCACGAAGTGCCGGCGCTTCTCCGACCGGAAGCCGATTTTAAGAGGTACTTCCCGTGCCTGGTGCTTGGACATCTCGTCATGGCATTCTTCTTCACGGTCCTATGTGTCCGGTTTGTTCCGAGCGGTGGCTTAGGCGCCAGTGCGGCGTTCGGTATTTTGGTGGGACTGCTGTATGCCGGCCCGCATTTGATCTCTTTCGCCGTGCAACCGTTGACGCCGAAAATCTTTGGCGGCTGGACTCTGGGCGCGATTATCCAATTCACGATTGCAGGGGCAATCATCGGCGCGATTTACAAACCGGCGCCGGCACACGTTACATTCGTCAAGGAACGTCCTCAATGACGCAGCCATGAAGAGATTTATCCTCGCATTTTTCGCTGCATACATTTTCATCTTCTTCTGGGGCTGGCTCCTCAACGGCGTTTTTCTCAAAGATGTTTATGCGGAGACGCCAAATCTGTGGCGACCGCAAAGTGAAATGATGAGCTTGTTTCACTGGATCATTATCGGCCAGGCGCTAGTCGTCTTTGGCTTTGTGATGATCTATGCGAGCGGGTTCGCAGGCGGCGGCGTCCGCAGCGGGGGTAAAGCTTGGTCTTCTGCTGGAGATTGCAGCGATCGGAATGCGCCTTGGATTTTACGCAGTGCAACCGATTCCCGGAAAACTGATTCTTTACGGAAGTATCAGCGGCCTGGTCGAGATGATTATCGTCGGGGCGCCGGTCGGCGCGATCTATAAACCGGGGTCGCCGCGTACGCCATAGCGCCGTTTCTGGAGAGCACACGCGCCCTGGTCATCACGAACTTGTCCGGCGTTGGGACGTTGGACGTTGAGCGTTAAGCGTTGGACGTTGACGCTGATGGATGCAAATTCACAAACGCCCGCCGCGCTCGGCTATCGCATGCCCGCGGAATGGGAACCGCACACGGCGACGTGGCTTTCGTGGCCCCGGCGCGAAGGAATCAGCTTCCCTGACTCATTCGACCGCGTGTTGCCGGTGTTGCGGGACATGGTCGGGGCGCTCGTCGAATCGGAGCAGGTCTGCATCAACGTTTCCAATGACGTCCAAGAGGCTGAAGCGCGCTCGGTTTTGGGCGGATTGCCCATAGAACGCATCACGTTTTATCGCATTGCGACGAACGAGCCGTGGTGCCGCGATCACGGGCCCATTTTTCTCACACGCGATGGCGACCCAAAACTCGCGGCCATCGATTGGGATTACAACGCCTGGGGCAACAAATATCCTCCGTTTGATCTCGATGAAGTCGCGCCGACGCGCGTCGCCGAAATCCTGAAGCTGCCGGTTTTTTATCCGCACATGGTTTTGGAAGGCGGCTCAATCGAGGTTAACGGCGCAGGCGCGCTGCTTACAACCGAGTCCTGTTTGCTAAACAAGAACCGCAATCCAAATCTCTCACGCGACGAAATCGAGCAGCGTCTGCGAGATTATCTCGGGGTCCGCGATATTCTGTGGCTCGGCTACGGCATTGCAGG
>DATBDI010000239.1:0-1761 GCA_036270025.1 Candidatus Udaeobacter sp.
GTCCTGCCGAAAATCGCGGGCATAACGCGCGTTGACCGGGTAACGCTCGCGCCCCTCGACGGTGGTCGTAATGTTTTTGCCGCCGATGGCGGACTCGACGATATCATTCACGTCGCCAACTTTTAAACCGTACCGCGCCGCGGCTTCGCGGTTAACGGTGAAGTCGAGGAAATAGCCGCCCACGGTGCGCTCGGCAAACGCGCTGCGCGTGTTTGGAAGATCCGCGAGCTCCTTTTCAATCTGCACCGCAATCTTTTGAATTTCGCCGAGATCGGGGCCGAAAACTTTTATACCGAGCACGCTGCGGAACCCGGTGGTGAGCATTTCGGTGCGCGTCTGGATCGGCATCCAAAAAATGTTCGCCATGCCGGGCGTTTTGATATTGGCGTTCAGCTCCGCGAGCAGCTTGTCCCAGGTCATTCCCTTTCGCCATTGATCGGGCGGCTTAAGCGTGACAACCGTTTCGAACATCGACAGCGGGGCGGGATCGGTTGGCGTATCTGCCTGGCCCGCTTTGCCGAACACAGTCACCGCTTCCGGGATTTTCTTTAGCTGGCGATCCTGGATCTGCAAAATTTTCGCGGCCTCGGCAATCGACATCCCCGGAATCGCCGTCGGCATGTAAAGCAGGGTGCCTTCGTTGAGCGGCGGCATGAATTCGCTGCCAAGTCTCTTGAACGGAAAAATCGTGAGCGCGAGAAGGACCGCGGCACAGGCGAGCGTAAACAGGCGATAGCGCAGCACGAAATTCGCGAGCGGTTGATACACCCAGATCAAGAATCGATTCACCGGATTTTTGATCTCGGGTGTGATTTTGCCGCGGATCAAGAGCAGCATCAGCACGGGAACCAGTGTCACGCCGAGAAAAGCGGCGAAGAACATCGAAAAGGTCTTTGTGAAAGCGAGCGGCTTAAAGAGACGGCCTTCCTGCGCGGTGAGCGTGAAGACTGGGATGAAGCTGACGGTGATAACGAGCAGCGCGAAAAAGAGCGAGCGACCCACGCTTTTCGCTGCGACGACGATCACCCCCGCGCGCTCGACCGTGTTCGGCTCGCGTTTGTGTTTGTCTCGGAAATCCTCAAGCGCTTTGTGCGCGTTCTCGATCATGATGATCGCTGAATCGACCATCGCGCCAATGGCAATCGCGATGCCGCTAAGCGACATGATGTTCGAGGTCAGATTCATCCACCACATCGGGATGAACGCCAGGATGATGGCGACTGGCAGCGTGATGATCGCCACTAGCGAGGAGCGCACGTGCCAGAGAAAAACAATGCAGACAAGCGCGACCACGATGCTTTCTTCAATCAGCTTTTCGCGCAGCGTCGCAATCGCGCGCTTGATCAACTCGCTCCGGTCGTAAGTCGGCACGATACGCACACCGGCTGGCAGAGACGATTTGATCTCCTCGATTTTCTTTTTGACACCATCGATGACGTTGAGCGCGTTCTCGCCGTATCGCATCACAACGATTCCGCCAACGGTTTCGCCCTTGCCGTCCAGTTCCGCGATCCCACGCCGGATATCG
Source organism: Candidatus Udaeobacter sp. (assembly GCA_036270025.1). GTDB lineage: Bacteria > Verrucomicrobiota > Verrucomicrobiia > Chthoniobacterales > UBA10450 > Udaeobacter. The sequence continues at coordinate 1,529 of DATBDI010000239.1, forward strand.
CCGCCGAGATGCACGCTGCCCACGTTCTTCACGTAAACCGGTGTGCCTTTATCGACTTTCAGCACAATGTTTTCGATGTCGGCGACGCTTTTGATGTAGCCGCGGCCACGCACGAAATATTCCGTGGTCGCGATTTCGAAAGTCTTGCCGCCTACGTCGGCGTTGCTCGTTTTGATCGCGCTGACGACGTCGCTGAGGGGGATATTGTAGGCGACGAGCGCGTTTGGATCGAG
>DATBDI010000240.1:0-5016 GCA_036270025.1 Candidatus Udaeobacter sp.
ACTCCGCGAGCGGCTCTTTCAGTTTCTGGAGCTCCCCGGCTGGTCCATGAACCTCGATCCGGACCAACTCCGCCATGGTCAGGGTCTGCGCGAGCATGGCGCTTACATTGTCCAGGTGTGCGAGCAGTGCCTCCGCGTTAATGTAACCTTCACGGCAAAATACTTCGTCGCCGTTGATCGTGAACTCGTAGAAAAGATTACCCGTTTCGTTACCCGTCTTGGCCGCAAACTCCAGCAGGATCGCCTTCAAATGCGGCATCTTGTCCGGAGGCACCTTGAAGTAGGGATGCAGACTGACGAATCCCGAAAGCCGATTCATACCATGATAGTAAACCTTTCCGGAATGCGGGGCGAGACCAGACGCGCGTTCAGATAAATGCCCGCCACGATCGAGAAGCAGCGCATGAGGCTTGTCCGCCGCACAGTTCGGTCTCCCAAACCGAATCGCCGGCTTCCCTAGACTGATTGAAACTCGTTCGTTGCCCACACTCACTCGCTCCTACCCTCGTCGCTTTTCCTTCTATCTCGCGCGTCCCACAGGCTCGATTCGCAGCTCACAGCCTCCCGCCGTAAAGTTCGCGCCCGCGAACCGTAGCGGGTATCGTCGTCAACATGACAGCTTCCACCGTGGCCCAATACCTCGCCGCACTCCCCGCCGATCGCCGCGCCGCGCTTAGCGCCGTGCGCAAGGTGATCAATGAGAACCTGCCGGACGGATATGAGGAGGGCATGCAGTTCGGGATGATCGGCTGGTACGTCCCGCTGTCCGTGTATCCGGCGGGCTATGGCGAGAATCCCAAAGTGCCGCTGTCATTTGTTGCGCTCGCATCGCAGAAGTCGGGCATGGTGCTGCATTTCCTGTAGATTAATATCTCTTAGGAATGCAATGACGGCAGAGAGATTAATCTTATTGGTAGCGCGGGCGGCTCGCCTGCCGAGACACGGTGAGGAACGAACCGTCGCGAGTTGCAGGCTTTGGAACGGCATTCCTAAGAGCTATTAATCGCGCTTCGCGCAGGCAGGCTGGTAGCCCGCCACTACCCACGCAGGAGTCGCTGCCGCTCCACACGGCTTCGCCGTGCTTTGGCAAAAGCCTGCTTCTACGGTCATCCCACTCTCTCAACCTGGTTCACCAGCGAATACAAGAAGAGCGGCAAGAAGCTCGACATGGGTAAAGGTTGCGTCCGCTTCAAATCGTTGGAGGACCTGGCTCTCGACGTGGTCGGCCGCACCGTTGCGCGCGTGTCCGTGGAGGAGCACATGGCCAATTACCGGGCGGCGAGGGCGCTCCTGGGCAAGGGAAACTCCGAAAGGGTTCGCGAGCGAGGCAGCAGCGCAAAGAAGGGCGCCAAGAAGTCCGCGGTGAAGAATCAAACCGCCATGCGGTAAACCATAAGGCGGGTACATTATTGATGCACTAGCGGGAGCGTAAGGCGAAACCAAAGAAGTGATCCTGCCGACTGCCCTCAGCGAAAAGTGAAGAGGTGCTTTATGTTAAAGAAACCGTCGCTTCGCGGCGCGGCCAGCCAAATGTCAAATGTATAAACGCGACCCCGTTTTTTCGGCGCTATGATCAGGATTGAAGAGAACGGTCTTCCCATGCCAATCTTCTTTCGCATGATCTATGGCCTGGTTTTCCGCTCCCCTAATCCTGGCCGTGTGTCATGAGCAGCGAGCCGTCGCCTCTCCCAATCACTGACGCAAACCGGCGCGCGCCCGAGGCTGCGCGCCGATCGGGGCTGCTCTTCCGTCTGCAGACATTTCTTTTCGGTGATGACATTTTCATCTCCTACTCGCGCGCCGACGGGGCGACCTACGCTGCGGGTATGGGCGACGCCCTCAGCCGACAGGGGTTCAGCTGCAAGCTCGATCTCTGGGGCACCGAGCCCGGTAAGGAATTGCCGGGGCAGCTGACGCAGGCATTGCGTCATAGCGCCATGCTGGTATTGGTAGGTTCGCAGGCGGCGATGCGCTCGATCCGCGTCGCCGAAGAAGTACGCATCTTCCGAACGACGAGCCGGCCCATCATACCGATCCTCTTCGGCGATCAAATCATCAGCGACGCCGCGCGGTGGCACGAAGACGTCGAGGGCCTTCCGCTTTCGCAGGATGACGTCGGCGCTTTGCAAAGCGGTGTGCCGTCTGCACCGATCGTGAACCGCATCGTAAAGACGTTTACGTTCAATACGAAAGAGCGGCGACTCAGATTGTCGGCCCAGATTGCCGCGGGTGTTCTGATCGCGTTGCTGATGGCGAGCGTCGGGCTGGGGATGTACGCGAGCTGGAAGACAGCTGCCGCCGTGAAGGCTTCGGCCGAAGCGGCCACTCAGAACGAGCGTGCTGCGCGCGCTCGAGCCGAGGCCGAGCGCCAACAGAAGATTGCGCGTTTGCGCTCCGTGAGTAATCGCCTCGACACCGATCTCGCCCGCGATCCCACGCTGGTCGAACGCGCGGTTCTCGTGGATATGAAGCTGGTAAAGGATTTTCAGGCGCTCAATGAGCCTTCGGTGGAGGCAGATCGCGGTCTGCGCACGAGCTTGCGCCAGTTGCCGCGCTTCGTCGCTCAGTTGCCAAAGCTCGAGGGAGAAGAAGCGTTGAGTCCCGACGGCGAATTCCTCGCAAATGGGTGGGCTTGGCACAGCGTGTTCCCGTTGTCAGTGTGGGATCTCGCCACCGGAGAAAAGATCATCGAATCCGATCATGGCAAGGAACGCATCAATTCTCAGGCCTTCGGCATGGACGCGCAGCACCGCGCACGATACGTGGCCACTGCGTGCGACGATACTTACTCAGGCGTGTGGGATCTGGGCACGCGAAAGAAAGTGGCATGGATCAAGCACCGGGCACCTGCGCGTGTTGTTGCCTTTAATCAGGATTCCAGCCTCTTGATGACGGCGGCAGCGGATCAGACGCTGAACCTCTGGAGTGCGAGCGACTGGCACAAGGTCACGGAGCTGCGCACGGGGATAATCGCCTCGGCACTGGCGTTCAGTCCGCTTGAGGGCACGATCGCAGCAGCCGACGAGAAAGGGCACGTTCAGATTTGGAAGTCGAAAAATGGCACATGGACTATTGCGACCGCCCTGATCGCGCAGTCCGCGATTTCGAAATTGGTGTTCAGCCCTGACGGCAAGGGATTGCTGGCTCTTAACGAGTTCAACATAGTCTCGGCGCGGCTGTACGACGCCTCCACCGGGCAACTAAAGGGGCAACTCACCGACGAAGACATTCGCAAAGGCGAAGTCAGCTTTGCGACCGATTCCGACCGCTTCTTTCTTGCGACTCGCGGCATCGTGCGGGCGCTGAAATGGGACTCCGGAAGGGAGGAGCGGCTCACGACTGAGGCCGGTGTTGGAGGCAGCTTCGTGAGTATGGACGGCCGCTACTTCGGCACGCTGGGTAATCGTGAATACAGCGTGCGCATCTTGGACACGCAGAATGGCCAGCCCGTCGCCACGATCGTGCATCCCGCCGATCGTTTCCCCCGGAATAACATTTTTGCGCATATTGGAGCCGTGAAGGCCGCGGGCCGACACGTGCTTACCTCGGTGAGCGGCCAATACGTCATTTGGGAGAATCCCGTTTCTCTTCCGGATCGGCAGTACCGACACGAGCGACGCATACTTTGGATCGCGGTGCTTGCCGGCGGGACGCAACTCGGAACTTCGTCCAGCGATGGTCTGATAAGAGTTTGGGATACCCGATCGGGCGCGGAACTCTTTTCATTCCTGACGCCTAATGACCAACTTGTCGAGCCGAACATTAGAGCAGTGGCATTCGAGACCAGCGGTGATCTCATAGCGAGCGTCAATTGGAGCGACATCTTCGTGGTAGAGCGATCAACGGGAAAGGTCGTCGCACAGAAGAACTTCTTTGAGGTGTACGACCTCGCCTTCGACCCCGACGGGCGTTATCTCGCCGCAGGCGGGTCTGACGGACTCGTCGTGTGGGCTACAGATACTTGGCAACCGATCAACGTTGGAAAGACGGCAGGCCACGTGTTGAAAATCGAATTCAGCCCGAAAGGCACATTCGTGGCCACGGTGACGAGTCAAGGCGAGCGTGCCACGGTCTGGCGGACGGGGACAGGCGATGTGCTTCAGGACATGAAGCTCGACGGAGGCAACGCTTGCATCGCTTTCAGCGATGATGAGCGGCTCGTCGGCATAACGACGGCAGGCGGGACACGCTTGGGAAAAGAGGGATTGGTGGGCCTGCATCCGACGGTCTTGGTGAAGAAGCTGGATACAGGCGAGGAGCTTCTTCGCTTTCAACCTGACACCGCGATTCCGACGGCGATCGCGTTCAGTCCCGATCGCAAGCACCTCGTTGTCGCGAGCGGGGCGCAATCCGCGATCCAACATGAGAAGTTGAGTGTGAAGGTTTGGCGACTTGCCGACGGCCAGGAAGCGACCAGCCTCGATCATGTCCAGTCGGTTTCAACGATCGCGTTCGCTAGAGCTGGACAATTGATGGTGACTGGCGGGCGGGCCGGCGTGACGCGCGTGTGGGACACGCGTACGTGGCAACAGATTGCGCAGCTCGAGTCGGTGAAACCACTCCAGTTCTCACCAGTCAGCGTCGGCGGGCAGTATGTCGCGACGCTTGCCACCGATCTTAGCGCGCAGACATCGACGCTGGATACTTCAGAGCTGATCGTCAGTGGGTGCGGCCGCGTCGCACGTGAGCTGACGCCCGATGAGTGGCGCACATATTTCGGCACCGAGACGCCCGCGCCGCTTTGTCCGAAACCTACCCAAGCTCCGCAACACTAGAAAGAGGCAAAGAGGGTCAGGAAAGAGGCAAAAGGCAAGGCAAAGAGCGGCAAGGCAAAGAGGGTCAGAGTAGGGTTGCATTGATTTGACGGACAGTGGGCTAAGGGTCAAGAACCCAGAGGAAGCCCATGAAATCACAGTTAAGTAAACCTGCTCGCGATCGAGCGAGCTATAGCGATCAATACAAACAGGAGGCGCTGGAGCTGTGGCGTAACAGCGGACGAAGTGCGGCCAAGGTAGC
>DATBDI010000241.1:0-1834 GCA_036270025.1 Candidatus Udaeobacter sp.
CTTATCGACGCGGAAAATCTGTTCAGACAACCGGGACCACCTTTTATCTACCCGCCGTTCGTAAGGCAATCGAGGAACATCATGGTCGTTCGTTGCGCACCTTGAACGGACGGATCGTCCCGGTTGAAGGCGGCGCACCTCCGAAGAACGTGGCGTTGATCGAGTGGGACAGCGTGGAAGACGCCCAGGCGTTCTACAAATCGAAAGCTTGGACCGATCTCGCACCTCAACGCGACAAGAGCCAGAAGACGCTCCGGCGATACATTGTCGAAGTTGAGAAGTAAGGCGAACTGTAGTTAACCCGCCGCGTTTCGCGCGGCGGGCAGCGTCTTCGTACTCAATCAAGGTGGCGGAAGCCTCATCGTTGACACAATAACGATGACCGGCGGCGCGTCGCCCGTGCCGGGGCCCATTGTCGGCGCGGGCCTGCCGGGGCTACTCGGCATGCTCGGGTTTGGTGGCTTCAAGTTTTGGCGTCGCAAGAAACCGCAGGCCGCCTGATCTTACCCTGACTCAGGTGGGCCGTCGGGTGTTTCTCACACCATCCGGCGGCCCGCTTTTTGGAGAGTTTTTGGAGAGCTTTATGCATAAGGGCACCTCGAAAAATTCCTCTCGCCAAGTCGCCACGAATCTGACTCGGTGACCGCACGCGGTCATGGGCGGATGGAGCGAGCGGGTCATGGGGCAGAAGGGCTTTTTCGATGTTGAGCGCAGGCTGGATGCGATTAGCGCTCTGGGCGATCCGCTGGAAACGATCAAGAAGATCGTGCCATGGGAGGATTTCCGTACTGACATCGAGGCCGTGACGGAGACGAAGCCCGAGGAGCGCAAGAGCAACGCCGGCCGCAAGCCCTATGACACGATCCTGAAGTTCAAGATCCTGGTGCTGCAGTCGCTCCACAATCTCTCTGACGATCGGACTGAGTACCTGATCCGCGACCGCATATCGTTCATGCGCTTTCTCGATCTGGAGCTCGAGGACCCGGTGCCGGATGCCACCACGATCTGGCTGTTTCGTGAGGCGTTGGCGCAGGTCGGGCTGATCGACAAGCTGTTTGAGCGCTTCGGCCAGCATCTTGAGGCTGAGGGCTATATTGCGCGCGGCGGCCAGATTATTGACGCCACGATTGTGTCGGTGCCCAGGCAGCGCAACACGAAGGAGGAGAACGAGACGATCAAGGCCGGCAAGACGCCGGAAGGATGGGAGCAGCAGCCCGCCAAGAATGCCCAGAAGGACAAGGACGCGCGCTGGACGAAGAAGAACGATGCGAGCTTCTTCGGCTACAAGAACCACCTCGGCGTGGACAAGGCGCACAAGCTGATCCGCAAATGGGATGCGACGGATGCATCGGTGCACGACAGTCAGAAGCTGGACGCTGTTCTCGATCTCTCTAACACCGGCAAGGGGGTTTGGGCGGACAGCGCTTATCGTTCTGCGCAGATTGAGGCGGACCTGAAGGCGAAGGGGTTGCAGAGCCGTATCCACCGACGCGCCGCACGCAACCGCCCGCTGTCAGAGCGTCAGAAGTCGGCCAACACGACGCGCTCGAAGGTGCGCGCCCGTGTCGAGCATGTCTTCGGCCACCAGCAGGGCTCGATGGGCGGCAAGATCGTGCGCACCATCGGCATCGTGCGGGCGAGATTCAAGATCGGAATGATGAACCTCGGTTACAACATCCGCCGGCTGGTCCAGCTCGAGCGGATGGCAGCTGCATCCGCTTGAGTGCGCCCACGGCTGGAGTCTGTGTGGCATCGTGCAAAGAACCGCGCAGGCGCCGGCCAAGGATCAAAACGCCCCCCGATCGGAGGCTCACCTTGGCACGAGCGCCACACC
>DATBDI010000242.1:0-4386 GCA_036270025.1 Candidatus Udaeobacter sp.
CGCGCCGTTTTTAAGCACAGCATCGTGAAACTCGCGTTGATCAAATTTTTTCCCGAGTTCCTTTTCAGCCCGGGCGCGGAGTTCTTGAATCTTTAGCATGCCAATTTTGTAGGCGCACGCCTGACCTGGCGCGACGATGTACCGTTCTATTTCGGATTTAACTTCTTTTTCGCCCATCCCGGTCTTCTCGCGCATGTACGCGATTGCCTGTTCGCGGGTCCAGCGTTTTGCGTGAATTCCGGTATCAACGACCAATCGTACTGCGCGGAAAAGTTCATCGCGCAGGCGCCCCAGGTCTCCAAATGGATCGTTCTCGTACCAGCCTGTCTGCTTTGCCAGCCATTCACAGTAGAGTGCCCAGCCTTCCATATACGCGGTAAACGGAATTACTTTTCTAAATTGCGGAATTCCTTTGAGTTCCTCCGCCGTTGAGATTTGCCAATGATGCCCGGGCACACCTTCGTGATACGCCAGACTCGGCATGCTCCATTTGGGCACTTCATTCATGTCACGAAGGTTCGCGAAAAAGATCCCCGGCCGGGTACCATCCATCGCGGGCGGCTCATAGTATGCGCCCGGCGCAGTCGATTCCTTGAACTCCGGGACGCGCCGGACCTCAACCTTTGCGCGCGGGGTGGTGAGAAACAATTCCTTCGAAGAGTTCGCCGTGGCTTTTGCGATTAGGTCCGTGTATCGCGCCAATGCATCGGCCCGGCCTTTGTCATCGTTGGGGTAAATAAAGCGCGGATCTTTCGTTAGCTTGTCCATCGCTTCGCTGATCGGCTGACCCGCGAGACCGTTTGCGTCAAGAATTGCGTGCATCTCGCCTTCGATGCGCGTCACTTCGCGCAGACCAAGCTCGTGGACTTCATCGGGCTCCAGCATCGTGGTTGTGTTTTCATGGAGGCAGTGGGCGTAATAGGCATCGCCATCTGGCAGTTTCCACACGCCGTCGTCGGTCGTCGTTTTTGGCAACACTTCTCGGAAATAATCGATCAGTTTTTGGTACGCCGGATAAACTTTCCCAGCTATTGCCGTTTCAACGCGCTCCTGGAAATCCGCGCGTTGCGCTTCGGTCAACCCCGCGATTTTAGCGGCGCGACTTTTGAATGAGGTCGCCAGAATATTCTCTGAAGCGGGCGCGCTGATAAAATCGGTCATTTCCTTTAGCACTTCCTCAACAACAAAACGTGGCGGCAGAATTTGTTTTTGTTCGCGAACCTTCAAACCGTCGAGAAGTTGATCGAATTTTTTCGGCAGAGCATCGAGACGCTTCAGGTAATATTCGCAATCTTTCCGGGTGAGCAGCCGGTGCGTGTTCGCCATGAAGGAAGGAAACTGGTTCTGCACGCCGAAGAGCTGATTGACTGGATAATTGTGCCACTGCCACTTTTCGCCTTCGACTTGCATTTGCAAAAACCAGTCCAGCACATGCGTGGAAAGCTTTTGGGACAGCGACTGGCGATCGAGAGGGTACTCACGAAGCTGCGTCAGGTCGCGCTTCCATCGATCGAATTCATGTTGCTGATGCGTCGGCGACTCGTCATCGAGCTTTCCGTTATGACTGGTTATGCCAAATTGCTCGACTAATCCCAGCGTCGAAAGCAGCTCCGGATGATCGAAGACAACTTCAGCGAAAACTTTCTCGTAAAACAGATTGAGACGCCACGGCCGAAACCAGATCAAATTAACAATGAAAACGGTCAGAGCGATCACCACGACTGCGACAATCGCGCCAAGCCATTTTAAAACGCGTCTTAACATCTGCTCAGATCAGCCCCGAAAACGGGCGTCTTGATACGATGCAGGAAAACACGTCGGTGGATTCAAGCAATTGGTTCGTGAAGGCGCCAAAATCTTCCAGAGGAAGGCTCTACGGCATGAAATCTTACTGCGCGTCAGTGATTGCCTTCTGAAAGGCCCGACCTAACCGACCGCTCGCCACGCATGTGAATTTTAGCTATATCCGAAGGAATGAGTGCGCCAGTACATATTGATAAGCCAGAGCCGCGCGGCCAGGTGATTGCCGCAGTTCTGGCGGTTTGCGCAATTTATTTGGCGCTCCCACGCAGTCTCGTGGTGGGCCCCATATGGGTATTACCCACTGTGATCGTGATGTTGCTGGTGCCCAGCGTGGTTAGTCACCGCGCCGGCAAACAATCACTGAACCGCAACCTCGGACTGATCATCAATGGCGTCATCACCCTGGCGTTGATCGGATCGGTCATTCTGCTTGTGCGCACGCTGCCCTCGCACCGTGCTTCACCGCTGATTTTGTTGCGCTCGGGCGGGTTGCTCTGGCTGACGAACGTAATTGTGTTCGCTCTTTGGTATTGGCGGCTCGATGGCGGCGGTCCAACAGCGCGCCACGGGCAAAAGAAATTCGGTAGCACCAGCTTTGTTTTTCCGCAGATGCAGATTCCACACGAGGAACGTGCAGAATTTGCATGCGCGCGCTGGCGGCCGCACTTCGTCGATTATCTTTTCATCGCGTTTACTCAGAGCTCCACATTCGGTCCAACAGACGCGCCGCTCCTGGCGCGCTGGGCAAAAATCCTGACCATGATACAGATTTTGATTTCGCTTAGCGTCATTGTTTTGCTGATCTCGGGCGGCGTGGGCGCAATATAAGGGACGATGCAGGCGATTGAGGTCAATCGCCCCTACCTGAATGCCGGCCTGGTAGGGGCGGTTCACCTGAACCGCCCGCACTTTGCAGCCACCTAATTTATCTTCCGATCAGAATCAGAATGCCTGCGATCAAGGCCAAAATCCCGATGACGATCGCCGGGATTGCAACATGAACGAGCGTAGTAATTCCAACTAGAATCAAATAGATCGCCAGCAGTAGCATTCCGATATTTTTTGTGATCATGTATTTGTGTTTGAGCTAATCCGCTCAGCTTTGCACGCTGAAACGCGCGCCAGTGCGGCGAGGTCGCCTCTCCCTTCGCAAGGGAGAGGGGGAGGGTGATGGTTGCGAGCGCGACGCGCGATCGGGCATCGACCCCTCACCTCAATCCTCTCCCCCTTCAAAAAGAGAGAGGCGGAATAAATCCACGCTTGTTGTGTTTCGCAAACGGGCTGTGGCCGCGACAAACTTAACAGCGAACCGGCTTCGCTTCACGGAGCACGCGACGTAGTTTGCTCACGCTTGTCGTAGCGCGAAGTTGTTTAGCTATGATTTCGGCTTCAGGCTACGCCGCGCAGAGTCCCACATCGCCGCTGGCGCCGTTTGATTTCGAACGGCGCGAGGTTCGTCCGAAAGACGTCCTAATCGACATTCTTTACTGCGGGATTTGCCATTCCGATCTGCACGTCGTTCGCAATGAATGGGGCAGGTCAAATTATCCACTCGTGCCCGGACACGAGATCGTCGGCAAAGTCATCGACACGGGTAGAAGGGCGCGAAGATTTAAGAAGGGCGACCTCGTCGCTGTCGGCTGCTACGTGGACTCGTGCCGCAAATGTTCCAATTGCAAAGGCGGCCTACAGCAATATTGCACCGGCGGACTCGTTCTGACGTACAACAGTTACGAAAAGGATGGTAAGACGCGCACCCACGGTGGTTACTCCACGAAAATTGTCGTAGACGAAGATTACGTATTGAAAGTTCCGGCGAAGCTTCCGCTCGAAAACACCGCGCCGCTGTTATGTGCGGGCATCACCACCTATTCGCCGCTGCGGTATTGGAAAGTCGGCAGGGGTCACAAAGTTGCGGTTCTTGGTCTTGGAGGCTTGGGACACATGGCTGTCAAATTTGCTTCGGCATTTGGAGCGAAGGTGGCGGTGCTAAGCGGTTCGCCAAAAAAGCAGCGTGACGCTAAGCGGATGGGTGCGGCTGATTTTGTCCTGACGAGTGATAGGGGCAAAATGCGAGGACTGGGCGGTCGGTTCGACTTCATCGTCGACACCGTCTCGGCCGGGCACGACTTGGATCTCTATCTCAGCCTGCTTCGAACAAACGGAGTGATGATCTGCGTCGGATTGCCGTCCGGCGAGGAACAACTCTCGCCATTTAACCTGGTGCTCGGCAGAAGGAGCATAGCCGGTTCGCTGATCGGTGGACTGCCGGAAACGCAGGAGATGCTCAATTACTGCGGCAGAAATGGAATCACAGCAGACGTTGAAGTCATTCCGATTCAGCAAGTCAATCACGCATACAAGCGGATGCTAAGGAGCGATGTTCGTTATCGATTTGTGATTGATCTGGCTACGCTCAAATGAGCGAGCGAGGGAGTGGCCGTTTTGTTCGTCGCCGCCGACCCTTTCTTTATTGCACCTTGGACGGCACCAGAATGGCGTCGCTCATGCCGTGCAAAAACTTTTTGTCTGCCGGAGCAATTGTGGCGAGCGCGCCGCGCAATCTCACGCGATTGCCTTCGA
>DATBDI010000243.1:0-3368 GCA_036270025.1 Candidatus Udaeobacter sp.
GGCAGTTCCACGCCATGTCGCAATGCTGCGGTCGCTTTCGGCGATTCTTGTTCGATCGTGGTACCCTGGCCTTTCCATTGCCAGCCGCGCTCGCCGTCAAACGCTTCTGTGTAAACGTGTTTACCGCCAGCCATGACATCGATCCGCATCCGGCCCGGGCGCGCCGCGCGATACTTCCCATCCACTTCAAACCCTGGATCGACAATATGCAGGTCCACTTCGATCGACTGCACCGCCTCGATCCCCGATCGCCCGCCCATGGCTTGGGTATTTCGTTCAATAACTTGATCGACGGTGAGAGCAGTCCGTGCGCATCCGTTCAACGCGAATCCGAGTGTGACGAACAAAAAGATCTGCCAGCCGCGTGTCAACGTCATCAACATGAGACGCTGCTGATCGTCCCGATTTGTCTAAGGAGGGCTGTTGACCTGGAGCGCGTTTATCCCTGCTCCCTGGCTGCCACCACTCATCAGAGCCAGAACCCGCTGTTTCTTGGCACCGTAATCCAGCGAGTGAAACCGCCGGATTTCATCGAGGCGACGCCCCCCGTTGAGCGTATCGAGATACCGCGTGTAGCTTGCCGCGAGTTGCGTTGTCTCAAGATAGCGAGCGCGCAGGTTTCTGTCGTGGAACGCCTGGGGACATTGGCGAGCGAAAAGGTGAAAACGCAGCCACCGGCGGTCAGCTCGTGAAACGCGCTGCGCCTTTCGGAAAAACGCAACGAACAACAGAAGAACAAGATACGTGTCCACCTGTGCTTGCAGCTCGAGATTGCGCGCAAAATCTTCGGACGCGATCTCGCGCATTCCGCGCTTGAACTGGAGCGCCGCGTGCAGCGCGTGATTTAATTCCTCAACGAACATGATGAGCGACCGGATGTTGCGATCGCCTAATCCCGCGCGCGGATCATGTTGCTCAAGTTGCTCGATCAGCCAGCGCGAATAATAAATTCCAACGTAAAGCTGGTCTCCCGCGCGGCGCAGGAACGTGCGCGCCAACTCGCTCAATTCGCAGGCGGATTTTCCAGCCAGCATCGACAATTGCGCGCAACGCGTCCGATCAATCAGGCATTCCTCCAAGTTGATGCCAACGTGCGCATACGTGCGCTCGAACAACTTCTGGATTTGGCTAAAGAGCGTCTCGTTCACAGGCTGAGCGAGGGGCGGGCATCGTCGTCCAGATTGAGCAAGCGATCGGAAAGCTGATTGAGCGCCAGCCGCACATCGCGAAACCGATCGGCCAATCCCTCAAACACGTCATCGAGTTCGCATCGGCGGGCGACAGCGTGCGATGCAACGAGCTGATAATTGGTCCGCCCAACTTGTTCGTAAAATTCAATGTCCGGTCCGCCGCGCAGGCTGCGCCGCTGCGCGTTCTCATGAAAAATTCCGCTGATGAAGAGCGAATAATTACCAATGTGCGCACGAAGCAGGAATGCCTGCTCGGGAGTGGCGCGGTTTAGAGCTATCAGGATGTCGGAAATGTATTGTTCGGCCAGATCGTGGGCCTCATCTGAAATCTGTAACCGGCTCGCGCGTGAGAAAGTTTCGAGCAAGGACCCGATATAATCGCAAACCTTCCGATCGCCGATTCCGCCCTGCTGTAACACGTGCCTCGCGAGAACGTAAAAATAAAATTGCGATGAGATCTGCAAATGTCCGCAGTGATTCAGGATTGCGTCGACAAGTCGCGGATGATCGAGAATGGAATCGCGCGTCTCGACGTCGCTCAAAAGATCAACCAGCGATACGTGATCGCTTGGCGAACGCGCCAGCGTGCGCACGATGAAGTCGAAATCGGCCGCCGTAAAGCGGGCCCGACAATTCGCCCTGACCATCGGGATTTCATCATGCGCGATAAGCGCAACGATGGCAAGTCAGAGATTTAGCCACGGATTGACACGGATTTTCACGGATCAATCAGGAAGCCAGCAAAAGAAACGTCGCTGAATGTATTCGCGACGCGAGCTACCGCGGTGGCGTGGCGGCCGGCGACGCGCTCGGTCCCGGCGAGACGGGCCCGGTTGGCGAAGCCAGCGTGGCCGAGATCGTTTCCTTTAAGGGCGATTTCCTCAGAACGTGGCGTTCCGTTTTGGTTAACGTCCTCGACGTCGCGGCGACGCCCGCCGGCGGTGGCGGCACATCATGTCGGCGTGCAAGCTCTTCACGGGCAAGGCGCAGAAGCTCAGCAGCACCAGCCGCGTTTCCACGCGCGCTCTCGCAGTTGTAAGCTTGGAGGAGAAGATAAAACGCAACATCGTCCTGCCTCACTGTTTGGTAGGTGTTGTTGACGGTGTTCTGGTAATGACCGCTTAGTTCCCCTCCAGAAATCAAGCTACTCAGCGCGTTGGCTGCCGCTTTGACAGAAGCTTCCTTATTCGTGCCGATCACACTGGGTGGTGGCTCAATCTTACATTGCTGTGATGCGCACCCGGAAAGTGCTAAAGCGATCCCAACACCAGCGCTTAGTGGAAGTAGTCGTTTCATATGCTGCCTTCTGTTTTAGGCGAGCTTTTCAAAAATCCGATACCTTGTCGATCCTTTTCCTAACGAGAGCAGATCGATCTTTCTTCTCCTCTTCGAATCAGGAAGCCAGGAATCGACGAGATGGGAACGAGAAGATGCACCTTATGGCCGCGAGGTAGCGGAGAGCAGTTCTGTGGAACTGCGAATGAAACCAGGAAATTTCTTTTTCTGGGAAGACGGGTTCCTGCTTTCCTGATTCAAAATTTCCTGGCTTCGTGGTTTGAAACTCAGTCGCTACCCTCGCTTCTTCGCTGCTACCTCGCAGCTTTACCTTCTATCTCGGAAATCCCTTTCCTCGATTGAAACTCAGTCGCTACCCTCGCTCTTTCGCTGCTACCCCTCACAGCTTTCGCTCTTATCCCGGAATTTCCTTTCATGCGTTCCTACTTTCCTGATTAATATCTTCTCCATGCCGGGGACGCATACAGGCGGATGTTACTGCGGAGCGGTACAAATCGAGGTACGCGGCGAACCCTTGGAGATGGGTTACTGCCACTGCGAAAATTGCCGGCGCTATTCCGCCGCGCCGGTGAGCGCGTTCACGTTGTGGAAGAAAGAAGACGTTAGCGTCACCAAAGGCGAACAATTCCTCGGGCGATTCAAGAGCAGCGATATCAGTGAACGCGGTTATTGCACAATGTGCGGCGGTCACATCATCGTTGAGCATCCGACGCTCGGTTTAATGGACGTCCGCATCGGGGCCCTCCGGAATTTTCCGTTCAAACCAAAGGTGCACCTCAATTACGAACAAACTATCCTGCCGATCAAAGACGGTCTGCCCAAGCTAAAGGATTTCCCCGCGGAGATCGGCGGCTCGGGACAGACAATGCCTGAGTAATTACG
>DATBDI010000244.1:0-28413 GCA_036270025.1 Candidatus Udaeobacter sp.
GGTGATTGTGGCGATGTGGCCCTTCCTACAGTCCCCCTCAAAACTGATACAGGCGCTCCGTGGCAGTTTAACGAATTGCCGGCAAAAAAACGATTTCGACATGCTCGTATTAACAGCGGCTTGTCTTGTCCCATATCTGACTATGTCCGCCGGCGTGCCCAGCTATTTCTTCGGCGGATGTTTCTTTCTGTCGGTGCTGACAGCGCGAATGCTGAAGCGCTACTTTTCCTGTTCGAAGGCACTTCCTCGGCTTGCGGGCTTCGCCGTGCTTACTGCAATTTTGCTGACCGCGATTGTCGTCATTGTCATGGTCGGACAGAAAAATCAGATCGAAACACTTTCCTCGTGCGACGAGGGAAGGGGTTATTGTATGACACGAGTCCTGGCGGCGGACATCGAAGGCGTTGAGGAAGATCTGCGTCAACACAATGTCACGTCCGTCTGGACGACGATCTCTTTTGTTTATCCATTGCTGTTCGAAAGCCGTGAGACGCTGGCCGTCTCTAATGCGATTTTTGAGTATCCCCATCACGTCTATCCACAGGAAATCCCCTGGCACGAACCCAGCCGTGGCCGTGACGCGGCGTTCGTGCTCGAAACTGATTCCGCCTTTCGTCCTCTCTTGGAGATGCGTTGGGCACAGCATTTCGGCGCCCCGCCTTTGGTTCGCGAATACGGCAAACTCACCTTGATTGCGGAGCAGCAGTGAACATCGGTTGAAGTTAACGGCCGATTTTGTAGCGCTAATCGGCCGTAACCGAAAAATTCTCTCCCCTTTTGGACCGGCCCGTTCGCCCAACGCAAATGCTCGAGAACCTCGTGACTAATGTCGAAGGCGGTAATGTCGATGTTTCCAGGCGCGGCGAGTGCTAATCGAACGAGCGAATCGTAAATCGCAAACGTTGCAGCGTCTGCACCGGAAGAAAGTCGTAACCGAATCCTTTATCGGTGAAATCCAAACCAGACCCGATCATCGCCACACGAGTAATCGACTTTTCTGGAACTGCCCGGTTCTTCATGTCGCGTTGCGCGCCTTGCTCGAGACGCGCACGAACGTCATCCTCGTGCAGAGCCCAAGCCGTCCGCTTGGCGCCGTTCGGTTGCCTTAGGTCCGGCGGCAGTTCGTTACCGAACCCGTTGAGGATCGGTTCGACTGTCGAAAATGGGGCGACGGTATCCGCGTAATCCGCGGTTCCAACCCGTTAAAAAAAGTTCCAAAAAACTAACAGAAAAAGCTTGCCAGCTGCTGGCCTCTTCCGCTAGACCGGAAATCCGAACGACAAAAAGGCCCCTTTGGCCGTTCAAAAAAAGTTGTAAAAAAGTGAAAAAAAAGCTTGTCAGCGTTCGGAAAATTTAATAACCCTCCCGAAACCTAACCAAACCAATGGAGAAACTAGTAATGACTAAAGACGCACTAAAAACGCTTAGATTCGTTCGTCTCGCTTTGATGGCGGGCGTCGGATTTCCGTTCATTTTCGCATCCAACGCCTTCGCTCAGTTGCCGGCTCCAGCCGGCCAGGCGCCGCCGCCCACAGCTGAGGTCGAGCGCGTGATCGTGACGGGTTCAAATATTCCCACGGCGGAAGAGACCGGCCCGAACCCGGTGGACACCTATCGTCCGCAAGACATCGAGAAGCTCGGTATCCGTAACGCAACCGACCTCACCACGTTTATCCCGCAAGAAGCGGGCGGCACGGTGAACCAGAACATCGCCAACGGCGGCGACGGTACCGTGCAGCTCAATCTGCGCGGCTTGCTGCCGAAAGAGACGCTGATCCTGGTGGATGGCAAGCGCATCGCCCAGGCTGCATTATTCGGTGGCTACGACATCCAGCTGATTCCGTTCTCCATGATCGATCACATCGATATCCTGAAGGACGGCGCCTCGGCCGTGTATGGAGCAGATGCCGTGGCTGGTGTGGTCAACTTCTTCTTGATCCACAAGTTCCGTGGTTTGGAGATCGGTGGCACTTACGGGAACACAAACCTCGGAGGGTCCAACGAGATGGGTGAATGGGAGGCGTGGTTGAAAGCCGGCACGGGCGATGACAAGACGGACATCGTGGTGATCGCCGATTTCTATCAGCGCCTAAATGGCCTGTTTAGCCGTGACAAGGATCAGTCCAGCAACGGTAATTTTGTTCGATATGGGGGATTCGACGTTCGCAGCGGCAACGAACCTGGTCGAGTGGGAGGCCGCCGTTTGATTCCCAGTTTGTTCTTCAGCGCGAACAATCCGCCGGCGCATTCGGCTCCTAACGTCAACACCTCTCCATTTTATGTCAATCCATTCACGGTACCCGGCATTGTAAACGGTAAACCCGGGGACGGGAACTATCTGTTTTTTAACTTCGCGGCGTTCACGCCAGCGCTGCCACCAGCAGATCGCCAGGTGTTCTACGGTTCGTTCACGCGCGACATATGCGAGAAGTACGTGACGGTATTTGCCGATTTCAAAGTCGCGCGATCCTTTTTCGATTCATCCCTGGCGGCCGCGCCGTTTACGCCGGATCCATTCAAGATTCCGGGCAGTAGCGTAGGGTTTAGCCCTGCCGGCATCAGTGTGCCAATTGCGAATCCGTTTAATCCGTTCACAGTTGGGGACCAGACGCTGCTTGTTAATGGGGCTCTAATTCCGGTGACTACCGGCGTCCGATACCGTTCCCTCCAAGACACAGTGCTCAGAAGCGAGAAGTTTACCTACTGGGATATGCTCTTCGATGTCGGACTTAAGGGCGAAATGGGAGAATTTGGCGATTATTTCAAGACGTGGAACTGGGAATTGGGCTTCCGCTACGCTCGCAACGAAGGGGAGGACCTGTCCATCGGTGAGGTCAGCCAGCCTGGTCTGCGAGAAGCGTTGCTGGATACGAACCCGGCTACAGCCTTTAATCCTTTCTCGGGCTTCTTTGGTGGCAACACAAATGCGGCGAGAAACAGGGTTTATGTCAACCTGCATAATAGCGCCACTTGGGAGCAGCCATTGTATTACGCAACCTTTAATGGTGACCTGTTTAATCTGCCTGCCGGCCCTGTCTCCTTTGCGATCGGCGGCGAGTACTACGGTGAGAGATGGTCTCGCAGGCCTGATTCACTCAACACCACGTTCCAAACAATCGGTTCCACCGATCGTGAAGGCGCGAGGGTGAACCGGGATGTTTGGTCGATTTACGAGGAAGTACGGGTACCGATCACGAGTCCCACATGGAACTTCCCTGGCTTCTATAGCTTCGAGGTTGACTTTGCCGAGCGCGAGCAGTGGTTCAGCCAGAACACTACGGGAGTGCTAAGTACGTCGTTCCCGGCGGCGCATACTACATACGACGCGCAAAAGCCAAAGATATCAATACGCTGGCAGCCGCTTGATCCGAAGTATATCGGAGGGCTGACCCTGCGTGGCAGTTACACCGAAGCGTTTCACGCGCCGACAGTGCTCGAGCTTAATCCTGCGGGTTCGCAGAACTTCCCGCTGGTAGTCGATCCATTCTCTTCACAGACCGAGCCGCAGATTGAGGAACGCATCAGCGGAAATCCGTTCCTGCACCCGGAGACTGCCTACGAATGGACGTTCGGCGCTGTATGGAGCCCGAAATGGGCCAAGGGCCTGACAGTTAGCGCTGATTGGTGGCACATCGACCTTCGTGACATCGTCTCGACACTGGGTGCACAGTTTATTATCTCGAACAGCAATCGTGCGCCCTTCAATACTCTGGTAACTCGTTCGCCTTCAACTATTCCGGGGGAACTTGGCCCCGTTACATTGGTTCTCGACCCGAACCAAAACATTTCGGGTGCGATTTTCGAAGGCCTCGATTACGAAGCGATTTATATCCTGGATTCGACGATCTTCGGCCACGGAGACTGGGGTAGAATCACCACTACAGTCAACGGCACCTGGTTGTCCCGGGCTGAGCTACAGCCTGCTCCCGGTACCAAGCGTTTTGGTATCGCTGGTGAGTTCTTGCCTACGTCGTTCACACTTACCAGTTCGCTGCCGAGAAATCGGGCGAATTTCAGTATCTTCTACGATGGCCCGGCTGACACATGGACGGGTGGCTTGGATATCGGAGCGGTTGTTCACTGGATCGGCGAGTATGAAGATGACAACATCGATCTGGTCGGAACTTACGACGGCGGAACACCGAAACCACAAACGCCAAGGACTGATCCCACTACCGGCGAGGACGGCGCACATGCGCGAAAAATTACGACTTGGGTGACGCTGGATCTGCTCATGAACTACACGTTTAACCTGCCGCCACCGGCGCCCGCAGAAGTGCCGGGCTTTGCCAAGGATGGCGGTAAAAACGTGAGGAGCGGCAAGGACGGCAAGGAAAAGAACGTTGTACCGGTCTCCACAGCTGAGTATGGCTGCAGCAACTGGAAGTGGTGGCTCAATAATACCACGGTCACCCTCGGTCTGCAGAACGTGACTGACCAAGATCCACCGTTCGTGGCCGGCAACTTCGAGAACGGCTATGACGAGTCGCTGATGACGATTAAGGGTCGGTTCTGGTACGTCGGACTAAAGAAGCGCTTCTAAAGCGAATACTAAGATAATTCACAGCGGCCGGGCTCCCCGTGGGGCCCGGCCGTTTTGTTTGTTGGAGTGGCCGACGCCGTCCCGCGTAGTTGTTTTCAGGGATCGGACAGATTCTCGTGATCGATGCAAATTTCCCATCGACTACGCTTGTTGGTTTTGTGCCGATGGCGGTTAAGAAGGGCCGCTCGTTAACGACTCAGCCTGGCTCTATTTGTGATATGGCAGGCGCAGCTCGTAGAGTGCGATTTCATCCTGAAGCGCATTGGCTAAAATGGAGTTGCGCCGCCTCTCGGCTGCTTGCAATGCCTGGCGGGCAGTTTCTTTGGCCTCAGCGAACCGGCCGCTCTCTGCGAAAGCAGCCGCAAGGGTGCGCAGATAATTGGGATCTTTACCGCGAGAAAGTTGGACCGCGTGTTTAGCGAGCTCCATTGCTCGATTCCCATCGCGAATTGAAGCATCGGAGGAAGTGGCGAGGAGCCACGCCAAGTTGTTGCCAGCCGCGGGATCGTCTGGGGAGATCCGTGCCGCATGCTCGTACTCGGCGATTGCATCGCTCTGTAATCCGCCTTTTAGAAACCCGTTGGCCAGGGCGGTGTGGAAGCCGGCGTCCGTCGGCTGGGTCGCAACCGCTTTCTGCCATTCGGCAATCGCGTCACCGGTGCGGCCCTCCTCAAATAGAACAGTGCCAAGGTTGAGATAAGGATCGCCGTAATCAGGTCGTAGTCTTACGGCGTTCCCATAATGGTCAACGGCTTCACTTAGCAGGCCCTTTCGAGCCAGAGCGTTGGCGAGGCTATTCTCGATAAGCGCCCCGCCAAAATTATAATGGGCCGCAGCGTTGTGAGAGCGAATCAGCAATGCCGTTTCGAAGTGCGAAATCGCGCTGTCCAGTTCGCCCCGTTGCAGGAAAAGGTACCCTAGATTGTTATGTGCCACGTCGTTGTCAGTTGTAACAGCCAGCGTGTAGTTCCAGAGCGTCTCGGTGTCTTTCCAATACGATGTCTGCACGAACGCACGCCAGCTCAAGGCGATGATGATCGCTGCCGCAATACCGAAGAAGCAGAACGGCTTAAAGTCGCGACCGTGGGTGCGTTCACCGAGCTCTCCGAATGCACGTGGGCCGCGTGATTGAAGTTTGCGAGACCCACGAGCGGCGGGTTGGCGGCTGGCCATCATCATCAGGTCCGTGAAGCCCCATGCGATCAGCACATACAGACCGATCTGCGGCAGGTAAGTGTAACGATCCGCGCGCGCTTGCTCGCCGGCCTGCACCAGGCCGACCACGGGCACAAGCATACCAGCATACCAAAACCAGCCGGTGAAAATGTACGGCCGTTGTTTCCGCAAATGGATTGCCAGCATGCTGGCTGCGATGAGAAATGCAATTGCCAAAAGAACCTCCCACAAGGGCAGCCGATCATTAGGGTGAGGATAAAAAACCGCCAGCCCGGCAGGCCAAAACATCTGCCAAATGTAAGCAACGTAACTGACCGCCGCGTTTTTCAGTCGCCATGCGAACGGCAACTGGTCGAGCGCTGCCGTGCTGTAGAGCTGCGCTAGCAATGTCACCGCGGATGAAAGAGCAGAGAGAGCAAACAACGGAATCTTTTCCGTTATCAGGCCCCTGAGCACTGACCACTCGCTTTCGGTTGCTGGTTGCCGCGCCGGATCCTTTGCGAATTTCGGTCCTCTGATTCTACCGAGCGGCCAGTAATCCAAAAGCAGAAGAACGAATGGAACAGTCACCAGCATTGGTTTCGACATCAGGCCAAACGCGAACACGAGCAGGAGGAGAAGGTAGGAGGTCAGCGCGGGCCTGCGGACATAGCGGATGTAGGCGACGAGCGTCAGCACGAAAAAGACGGCACTCAACACGTCCTTTCGTTCGGAAATCCAAGCCACCGATTCCACGTGCAATGGATGGATTGCGAACAGCGCCGCAACGAAGGCGCTTCGCCACAAAGCCCCAGTCATCTGTCTCAGCACGAGAAACAGCAGGATGACGGCGATGGTGTGCAAAAGAACGTTGCTGAAATGGTGCCCGGTCGGAGTCAAGCCGTACAGCTGACAATCAAACATGTGCGAAATGGTCGTGAGCGGGTGCCAGTTGCCGCCTACCTTGTGTGTAAAAGCCCAAGAGACCCCTTCCACCGAAAGGCCTGCTGCGACGTTTGCATTCTCATAAACGTATTGGGGGTCATCGTAGGTGACGAATTGATGGCCCAAAGTTTGACCGAAAACCAGCCAGGTGACCCCGGCGAGAAGAGCACAAATCCCGAAGAGTAATCCCGTTTTGGAAACCGTTGTTCGCGCAACAGGGTGTCTTGCCATTTCCTAAAGACTCAATCGAGGCACGTTTAGCCTACGACATTATCTGTTTCAAATCGCTTGCCGGTATTTGCGACCGGCCATTCGAGAACGGCTATAACGAATGGTTTGCGAGGGCTCTCGATGTCGTGATCAGTCAATGGTTCCGTTTATCGCGACTAGCGGCGCCTCCCGACAGGCTTCGAAACGATTCGCTCGTGAATCAAAGAATTCAACTTCGTGTTCATTCGCTTTCATCAATGGCTCAGAACGATCTCGGGATTGATTTTCGCAGCGGTTTGAGAGAAACTTGGCTCCGCTAAAGGCATGCAGTTCGTTCCCGGGTTTTCATCTACGCAAACTGTGCCGGCTGCTCCCGCTCCGGCAACGGCCGGGCGC
This sequence comes from Candidatus Udaeobacter sp., assembly GCA_036270025.1. Classification (GTDB taxonomy): domain Bacteria; phylum Verrucomicrobiota; class Verrucomicrobiia; order Chthoniobacterales; family UBA10450; genus Udaeobacter. The sequence goes on from DATBDI010000244.1 coordinate 7,250, forward strand.
AAGCCTAGTTTGTGGATTCTGGATAGTTGGCGTGATCTGATTCTGTACGTCTGTACGCCGTTGTTTCTCGTGCCGATGTTTATCGCGGCACAAGGGCTCTGGGCCGCGGAAGACATTTACCTCTTTGTCGCTGCCTTCGGAGCGATGGGCCATCACTTGCCGGGAATGATTCGCGCATATGGCGATCGTGCCCTGTTTCAGCGTTTCAAATGGAGATTCATTTGTGCGCCGATTTTTCTGGTGGTCGTCTGCGCAGCTTTCTCGTTGTGGGATCTCAAAGGCATTGTACTCGTCGCGTTTGTCTGGGGCGTTTGGCACGGAATGATGCAGACGTACGGTTTCTGCCGCATTTACGACGCGAAGGTCGGCTCATTCGCTCAGCTAACGCGTCGCCTTGATTTCGCGCTGTGCGCAATCTGGTTTGCTACGGCTGTCTTGCTTTCACCCCAGCGCATGACGGACACGCTGGAAAGCTATTATGCTGCGGGCGGCCCTTTTATTCCGCCGACGCTTTTTCACGGAGCGCAGCAAGGCTTGCTGCTTTTGGCACTGGCGGTCTCGGCCGTGTTTCTTGCAAACTACGTCTGGGCATGGTCGAGCGGAAGGCGACCAAGTCCTGTAAAGCTGGTGCTTCTGCTCACGAGCATTTCTTTTTGGTGGTACTGCAACAACATCGTGGCGAGTGTGCTAGTCGGCATCGCGTTGTTCGAAGTATTTCACGACGTGCAGTACCTCTCGCTGGTCTGGATTTACAATCGCAAACGCGTCGAGAGCGACAACTCGATCGGCGGATTTATGCGATTCGTGTTTCGACGCAGTGGCGCGTTGGTGGGCGTTTATATCGGACTGGTCCTCGCTTATGGCGGACTGAGCTTGTCGAAGTCGTACGTCGGAATCGACGCGGTCAAAAGAATTCTCACCGGAGTCGTGACTGCGTCGGCGCTGCTGCATTTCTATTACGACGGCTTCATTTGGAAAGTACGCGAGAAATCCACACGCCAATCTCTCGGCATCACCGGCGGGACAACTGATGTTGCGGCGAATGCGTCTCTCCCAAGCTGGGCATTGCACGGCGCGAAATGGGTCGCTGTTTTTGTCATACCTTTGGCATGGCTCTGGTTTACCGAGATAAACTCCTCCCGAGGTAAGTTTGAACGTCTCGCTGCCATTGTTGCCGACGTCCCGTCTAGTGCGCGGGCGCATTCAAATTACGCCACGGCTTTGCAAGAAGCTGGCCGCGCGGATGAAGCCGCGGGTGAATTTTCCCATGCGATACGCTTAAATCCCGGCTCGGCAAAAGCACGCGTGAGTCTGGGCTCACTGCTGGCCGGCCAGGGGAAACTGGATGAGGCAGAGGCGCATTTCGCAAAGGCTTTGCAGGTTGACCCGAAGAACGCCGAATACCATTCCGGCTACGCTTATGTCTTGGAACAACTCGGCCGCGATCACGAAGCGGCTGTGGAGTGCGAAACTTCAATCAGATTAGGGCCAAAATCCGCGCAGGCGCACTACAGCTACGGCGCTTTCCTGGAAAAACACCAGAAATTCGAGGAGGCTATTGCGCATTATCGTGAGGCCCTGCGTAATGACGCTCGCATGCTCGATGCTCACATCGATCTCGGCAGCGCGCTTTTGGAGAAGGGCGAATTGGCGGAGGCAAAAGAGCATTTGGTGCAAGCGTCGAAGCTCGATCCAAAACTGGCCCAACCACACAATTACTTGGGAAAGGTGTTGATGCTGCAGGGGGATGTTTCCCAAGCAATCGCACAATTCGAGGAAGCATTGCGTCTCCATCCTGATTTTCCCGAGGCTGAAGAAAATCTCCGCGTTGCCAAACAGAGTGGAACCACGAATGCATCTTCGCCATAGGCGCGGTGGATCGACACGAACCGTGCACGAATATTTCTTCGCCGCGTTCGTCTGTTAGTGTTCGTTGGTGGCCAGTTTTTTTGATCGTCGAGACCGGCGGTGGGCACTGCTACTCGCCATTCTCATTTTCATCGCATACGTGCCGGTGTACCGGGCCGGATTCATCTGGGATGATGAATCGCATTTAACGCAAAATCCATGTGTCGTAGGCCCGCTCGGCCTTAAGGAAATCTGGACTACAGCGCGAGCGGTCTACTATCCGCTGGTACTGACGACCTTTTGGGCGGTTCACAAGTTTGCCGGCCTGAATCCGTTGCCTTATCACGTTCTCAACGTGTTGATGCACGCTGGCTCCGCGCTGTTGCTTTGGCGAGTGCTTCGCCAGCTCGGCGTCCGCGGTGCCTGGCTGGGAGCGGCTCTGTGGGCTTTACACCCGGTTATGGTTCAATCAGTCGCCTGGGTAACCGAGCTCAAAAACACGCAGTCCTGCTTCTTTTACCTTTTGTCGATCTTCTATTTTTTGAAATGGCAAGACTGCCTTCCGAATACGCGAATACCACGAATAGAAGACGGAGCAGTCGGAGCAGACGCGCTTTCTAACCTGCCTGTGTGCCGGACTCGGTACCGCCATTTGTTCATTGCTTTGTCGTTACTTTTTTTTGTTCTGGCGACCCTAAGCAAGCCTTCGGTGGTTATGCTACCTGTAGTGCTCGTCCTCTGTGTCTGGTGGCGAATGGGGCGGATCCACCGCCGTGACGTCACAGCGCTAGCGCCATTCGTGTTAGTATCAGTGCTCGCCAGTGTCTGGACGATCTTGGAACAGAAGTTCCATGCTGGCGCGATTGGCGCCGAATGGGGGCAGACCTGGCCGGAACGCTTTATCATCGCGGGACGCGCCATCTGGTTTTACGTTGGCAAACTCATCTGTCCCTACCCTCTGATTTTCATTTATCCACGATGGAAAATTGATTCCTCGCAGCTAATAGCCTATGTGCCGCTCGTCGCGGCGTTAGCTGGGTTAGTTGCCTTGTGGTTGATCCGCGCGAAATGGAGTCGTGCCGTGTTTTTTGCCGCGGCATATTATGTGGTTTCTCTGTTCCCCGTGCTTGGATTTTTCAGTGTCTACTTCTTTCGTTACTCCTTCGTGAGTAATCACTTTCAATATTTGGCGAGCATGGGACCGATGGCTTTAGCTGGTGCCGGCATCGTAACCGGTTGTAGCTACCTCACTGCCTCGAGGCCTCTTTCAACCCTCCCATCGACAAGGCGAGGCAGCCGCGTGGCGATAACGTTTGTTGGGGTTTGTTGTCTCTTCCTGCTGTTGCTCGCTTTTTTGACGTGGCAACAGGCCGCCGTCTACCGCGACCTTATCACCCTGTACACGGCAACACTGACAAAGAACCCCGATTGTTGGATGGCACATTACAATTTGGGCATTGTTCTCAGTGGCCAAGGCGACATTGATGGGGCGATTGCCCATTATCGCCACGCTGTCGAGCTACGGCCAAGCTATTCCGAGGCGCATTATAACCTGGGCCGCCTTCTTGCACAGAAAGGGCAGCTGGTCGACGCGGTTGCTCATTATCAAAAAGCACTGGAACTAAACCCCGCCGATGCAGAAGCACATAACAATCTTGGCGCCACGCTTTTTGCGAGCGGACGGGCGGATGAGGCGATCGCTCATTACCAGAAGGCGCTCGAAATTCAGCCAGATTATTCTGATGCCTCTTGCAATCTGGCAAATGCACTTCTTTCCAGAGGTGATTTAGATGGCGCGATTGCTTATTACTCAGCCTGTTTGGCGCTGTCGCCGAATCAGCCGGAGGCCCAGTACAACCTGGCAAGTGCTTTGTTTCGAACGGGGCGGACAGATGAAGCGATCGCTCATTTTCAAAAAGTCCTTGAGTTACGGCCTGAGAATGGGGATGCTTGTGCAAATCTGGGAAGCGCGCTTCTCACGAAGGGTCGCGTCCGAGATGCAATTGCACAGTATCGGGATGCGCTTCGGATTGCGCCAGCTAACGTAGCTGCCCAGAGCAATCTGGCGTGGTTGTTGGCGACGGCTGCCGATCCATCGCTCAGGAACGGATCAGAGGCCGTCTTCTTGGCTGAAAGGGCTGAATCAGAGAACTCTCGGGGTGAGAATCGCGCGCTTGTTCTACGCATCCTTGCTGCGGCATACGCTGAGGCTGGCCGCTTTATTGAAGCCAAGAGAGCTGCCCAACAGGCATTGCAAGCGGCAGAGACCCAAGGGAACTCCACTTTGTCCAGTGCTCTCCGGGACGAAATCTCGCTGTACGATCTCGGGCTGCCGTACCATAAGCAAGGGAGATGACATCATGCAGCCGAACTCTGTGTTGCGAGCCCGCACAACACCTGTGACTTAATCGCCCAGAGAGGTACGTCGAAGCGGAATATTCCCGCGGTAAAGCAAGACGTCCTCTTCGAGAAGATTCGCAAGACGGGTCTTCCCCTGCATCCTGGCAATGGCTGCAGCTTGTTGTGTCGTCGCGATGGCGTCAGAGAAACGGCCGGTTTCAGCATAAGCCGCCGCGAGCGCCCGAAGAAAGAGGGGTTCTCTACCCCCTGAGAGAGATACCGCCTGCTGCGCTAGTTTGACCGCTTTCGCGCCGTCCCGGATCGAGGCGTCACCTGATGTTGCCAGCACCCAGGCCAAGTTGCTGCGAGAGTGCGGATCTTTGGGCGCTAACGCCATTGCCTGGTTGTAGTGCGCGACCGCCTCCTTCACGGCACCCTTGCGCAGAAGCGCGTTACCAAGGCCGGTATGAGCATCCGCATCGGTGGGTTGTATTTGAAGAGTCTTCTCCCAGTCAGCGATTGCTTCGTCGGTCCTGCCGGTAACATAAAGAACGTTTCCCCGGTTGTAATAGGCTTCTGCGTAATCTGGTTGCAGCTTTATCGCCTGTTCGAAGTGAGCCATCGCCTCATCGGGTTGTCCTTTTCTCCCCAAAGCGTCTCCAAAATTCATTTCTACAAACGCAGTACCGAGGTTGTAATGAGGGTCCAACTTGCCGGACCTGATTTTCAACGCGGCCTCAAAATGCGACATCGCTTTGTCCAATTCACCGCGGTCGACACAAAGGTAGCCGAGGTTGTTGTGGGCAACATCGTTGTCGGTAGTTACAGCGAGAGTGTGCGTCCAAAGCGTCTCGCTGTTTCGCCAGTAGGAAGTTTGAGCGAATGCCGTGCATGCCAGAACAGCAATGATCACTATGGTGCCTGCAGTAGCCATACCGCGCCATAATCTGACCCTACCCATGGCTGCTACGTCGCCAACAGCCCAAACTGCGATCAGAAACAACCCGATGGAAGGAAGGTAAGTGTAACGGTCGGCATGGCCTTGTTCACCAACCTGAACAAAGCCAATCACTGGAGCCAGCATAACAAGGTACCATAACCAACCGGCAAACAGATAAGGTCGCTTACCTCGGAAAACGATTGCGGCACAAGTGACGGCGAGGAGGAACGCAATCGCAAGGACAACCTGCCAAATTGCCAAAGTATCGTTTGGATGAGGATAAAAAACGGCGAGGCGCGTTGGCCACAATGTTTTCCAGGCGTAAATGACGTAACTCACGACCGCATTCTGTGCTCGCCAGAGAAAGGGCAGCGCAGGGATCGAGCCAACAGCGCGTTTTTGCAACGCAAATGTGACAATCCCGGCACCAGCCGAAAGAATCAGCCAAGGCATCTTTTCCAGAATAAGCCATTGTATTATGGGCCTTCGATTGCCGGACTGCATCATTTTCGCCTTCTTTCTTGTGGAGGCGATTTGATCAAATCGACGGAGCGGCCAGTAATCCAGAGCGAGAAGGACAACGGGGGCGGTTACCAGCATTGGCTTGGACATCAGCCCTGCCACGAACAGGGCAGTCACCACGACATAGCGCGTAATCGACGCGGCCCGCGCGTAACGAACATAGGCGTCCAGCATGAGAAAAAAGAAGACTGCGCTCAAGACGTCTTTTCGTTCGCTCACCCATGCTACCGATTCGACGTGGAGCGGGTGAAGGGCAAACAATGCGGCGACAATGGCACTCTTCCATAATGCGTCGGTCAATTGCCGCAGCGCTCGAAACAGCAGGACCGCTGCGATAGTATGCAACACGACGTTCGTGGCATGGTGGCCGCCAGCGTTCAAGCCGTAAAACCGACAGTCCAACATATGTGACAAAGTCGTTAACGGATGCCAGTTGCGTGCATGCGGGCTGGTAAAGGCGGCCACTATCCCTTGCAGCGTCGGCCCGGCTTGGATTGCCGGCGCGTTGTAGACGTACATGTCGTCATCGAAATTAACGAAGTCATAACGGATTGTCTGACTGAATACGGCCAGACTTAGCCCGGCCAGAAGCAGGTATATACCGACAGTTATACTGCGGTTGTGAACGCCGCGTGGTAATTCACCCGGTCGGCGGTCCTGTTGTCGCTTGCTGTTATTCGCTTTACGGTGACGAACTGCCATTTGTTAGGCTAGGATCACGGAGCGGCTGCTCTTGCTGATATAGTGTAATGTTGCCCTGAAGTTCGGCTGCCAGACCAGAGTTCCCCTGGCTGTTGGCTGATTCAATACCCTGCCGGGCAGTCTGGATTGCTTCCCCAAACCGGCCGCTTTCAGCATAAGCCGCTGCCAGTGTGCGGAACACTAGTGGAATCCGGCCGCGAGAAGTGTGCAGCGCCTGCTCAGCCAGCCGCACTGCCTGCGTGCCGTCTCGAACAGAGGGATCAGGCGACGTGGCAAATACCCACGCGAGATTGTTCATGGCATTGCCGTTCCCAGGTTCAACCAGCAGCACCTTCTGCCACTCTTCGATTCCCTCTCTGACATTACCCTGCTGCACGAAAACGGTGCCAACGATGTTGTGCACTTCAATGTTGTCAGGCTGCAACTCCAACAGTTTGCGATAGTGCACCAAAGCATCGGCAACTCGGCCCTTCTGCAGAAGGGCTTTCGCCAGATTCTCCTGGGCAGGCGAGTTCTCGGGTCGCAAATCCACGGCTGTTTGCAAGAGAGAGATGGCTTCGTCCAGTTTACCTTTTCGCAAGTAGACGATCCCGAGGTTATTTTTGGCAACATCGTTCTTCGAGGTAACTGCAAGCGCGTGCGTAAACAGTATTTCACTGTCGCGCCAGTAAGCTGCCTGGACCGCCGTGCGCCAGGTCAAAAGCGCAAGGATAAGAACTGCGGCGGTGCATAGAATATTGCGTTGGTGATGCCACGAAGTCGTTAAATCGACGGCACCCCACGTGGCCGCAATGTAGAGACCGATCTGCGGCAGGTAAGTGTACCGATCAGCGTGACCCTGCCAGCCCACTTGCACGAGCCCGATTACTGGCACGAGCATTCCAAGGTACCATAGCCATCCCGTGAAAAGGTAAGGAGCGGTCCTGAACAGAACGATTGCGACTGTCGTGATCGCAATGAGAACTGCCAAAGCCAGAATGATTTCCCATGATGGCAGCCGATTTTCCGGGTGAGGATAAAACACCGCGAGGTTCACCGGCCAAAACATCTGCCCGATATACACCACATAGCTTACCAAAGCGTTGGTGATACGCGGGAAAACAGGCAAATCCTCGGTGAACCCGACCGCGGCGCGTTGCACGAGAAAAGTGATCATGCTCGACACCGCAGAGAGTAGTAACAGCGGAACCTTTTCCAGCACAAGTGTTGCTGGCTGCAATCCGACTTGCGATCGCTTGCCATGGGTTCTCTTTAAGGGCCAGTAATCAAGAAGCAGCAGCACCAAAGGCACTGTGACAAGCATGGGCTTCGACATAAGGCCCATGCCTAACACAGCTGCTACGACCAGATATCGTCCAACAGACGGCGCACGCACATAATGCTTGTACGCCAGCAGTGTAAGCATGAAAAATACACCGCTGAGCACGTCCTTGCGTTCTGCTATCCAGGCGACTGATTCTACCCGCAAGGGATGTATCGCAAACACCGCGGCAACAAATGCGCTGCGCCACAGAGCCCCCATCATACGTTCCAACGCGATAAACAGAAGGACCACTGCGATCGTATGGAGAAGAACGTTCGTAAAGTGGTGGGCGCCCGCGCGCAACCCGAAGAACTGACAATCCAGCATGTGCGAGATGGTAGTCACGGGGTGCCAGTTCATGGAATGGATGTGCGTGAATGCCCATGCGATACCCGTTGCGCTTAGTCCGCTGGTTATGTTCGCGTTTTCATAGACGTACTGAGGGTCGTCGTAGTTAACGAAGTCGGACCACAGCGTTTGGCCGAAAACACCCCACGTGAGCAGTGCCAGGCAGATGCAAACCCAGAACCTCGCCGACGGGCGGCTTTTTGTGGGGGGAGGAATCGCTTGCGACTTGATCCGATGCACGTGCGGCGTTGGTTTTAGCGAGAAAAGGCAGTTAGTGATTTCGTCTGTAGATCAAGATGTAATCTTTCAAAGTCGGCACAGTCGGCGGGACATTTCCAAAATAATACTCCGTTTCCGCAGAGGTGATATTCACGAATCCGGCTGGAACATGATTGTGTGCAACATAATCATTTGCCCAGGTAAAGATTAGCCGATCTGATCCAGGTCGCTCCAACCAGGAATCATTCATTGCAACCGACACCACGTATTTTGGATCGGCTTGTTCGATCTCCCTGATCATCTCCTCCTGCATACGTCGTGCATACTTTTGCGGTTCCATAAGAGGATAAGTATAGATGTAGCCGGTTGCAGAATGTCGCTGCGAATAGAAATAAATCTCCGGTTCTGATCCCAACACCGCAATTTTATCATCCGGGGTTGTATGTTCGCGGATATACTCCGCAATCCTGACAGACTCCGAAAACGGACTCTCTGGATAAACAATTCGACTCGCTTGAACTGGCGAGATCTCAAAGAAGAATTTTTTGTATCGCGCGATCGGGAATGCCAGCGCTGCTGCAACCACAACAATCGGCGCGAACGAGGCCATCATGGTCCGGCTGACGAAAATCCAGCCAAGCGCGCTGATCGCGGTGCCTGCAAGCAACGCCAGTGCGGGAAGAAGGAAGATAAAGTAGTGATGCCGGAAATAGAACCCCGGACAGACAGCGAGTGCGGAGAAGAACAGGAAGGCAAGCAAGAAGAAGGTGCCTGTACGCGTTCGAGTGTTCCAAACACCGGCAACTGCTCCGATTCCAGCGAGTATCCAGAGTGGCCAGTTAGCGCCTATCACATCGCTGGTGTTGTGCAACAAAATGTGTGGCGCCTGGGCGAGCGGCACCAAACTGCCATACTGGCTCGCGTAGTCTACGGTCCAAAACCAGAACTGTTTGAATACGCCGGCGCCCAACAAGAGCAGACAGGCGATTGCACACGGAAAAATCACACCAGCGCCGAATATCAAAGTTCGCACAACACGGTGCGCTCGGCTGTAGTCGCTGCGAACCTCTTTCGCGACGAAATAAACCAGAGCGAACATGATGAAGAAAATCCCAGGCTGCTTCATCACTACAGCGAGACCAAACAGCAATCCGCTCGCGAATGGTCGCGCCAAGCTGGCGTGATAGCGTCCGTTCAGCAAAAGAAGTGTTGCTCCTAACACCGGCAACATCACGAAATGCGCCGCGTGGGCAGCGAACCCCAGAACAGATGGACTCAGGGAAAGAAGCGCGTACGCTGCAGCCGCCACCAAACCCGCGGTCTCATCTATGAGTCGACGACCGAGCAGGAAAACCAGAGCGACGGTCGCAGCATTGACGAGGAGGAAACCGAGGTGAATCCCGAAAATAGTCTGTCCAAAGATTGACATGATAAGCGCGTACGCGGCATAGGTTCCGGGAAACTTCATGTTATAAGCCAGTTTGTATGGAGGGATGCCTTGCAACATGAGTTGGCCGGCATAAGCGTACTCGCCTTCGTCGCGTTCAAGAGGAATTCCAAGGAGCCGAATTCTGATGGCGACGACGAGTACAAACACCGCCATCGCCAGGAGCCACCAGCCGAAACGCATGAGACGGCCATTGCTATCGCTGTTACGCGCCACGAAAGCTGCTATCGATGAGAAGCTGAGGATTGCAACCGAGGGTGCCGAAGAATGCCGGGTCATTAAAACCGCGAATGAGCCAGATCGATCCAAATAACATCCGCAGATACATGGGCCAGATGATGAGACCCCTCCTTTCTCCACGAGCTCGGGCGGTGATTTTCGGCCTGACGCTCGCGGCTCTCACCATTTTCGCATACCGGCCCGCATGGCATGGCGGCTTTTTATGGGACGACGACTTTTACATCACAAACAACGAGCTGCTGACCGCGCCAGATGGTCTGCGTCGGATCTGGTTTTCGCTTGATTCGCCTTCGCAATACTTCCCGCTCACGTATACGACGTTTCGGATCGAACATGCATTCTGGGGGCTGAATCCGACCGGTTATCACTGGGTCAACCTTCTGCTGCACGTAGCGAATGCTCTGTTGGTGTGGCGACTGCTATTCCGGTTAAAAGTGCCGGGCGCGTGGTTGGCTGGAGCGATTTTCGCCATTCATCCGGTCCAGGTGGAATCGGTCGCCTGGCTGACGGAACGCAAGAACGTGCTGATGGTCTTTTTCTTTTTGCTCACTGTGCTGGCGTGGGTTGCGTTCGTTGAGAGACGGACAACTCGGAGATGGATTTTCTACTGCCTGGCATTAATCCTGTACGGGCTGGCACTCTCGGCCAAAAGTACGGCCTGCACGCTTCCCGTGGCGTTGCTCCTGGTTTTATGGCTGCAACAAAGACCGATTACCCGGTCGAAGATTCTTCAGACCGTACCTTTCTTCGTTTCGGGCCTTGCCATGGGTTTGTTGGCAATTTGGTGGGAAAGGTATCACCAGGGAACGAACCAGGTCGCGTTGGTGTTCCTTAGCCCCGTCGAACGGGTCCTGATCGCAAGCCGCGCTGTTTGGTTTTACGTGAGCAAACTCGTATGGCCGTCCGACCTGACTTTCATTTATCCAAAATGGAACATCTCACCCGCTCACTTGCTGGACTACGTATGGCTGGTTTTCGGAATGCTGTTGTGCGTGGCCATCTACTTCATAAGGCGGTTTGTCGGGCGCGGCCCTGAGGTTGCTGCTGCATTCTTTGTCATCACTCTGAGCCCGGTACTGGGGTTTATCATGCTATTCACTTTTCGCTACACCTTCGTCGCGGATCACTACCAATATCTCGCGTGTATCGGGCCGATCGCCCTTTTTTCGGCGGGCGTAGTTAGCTTTGCCGACGCATTCAATCGCGGCCGTGCAGTCATCCTCGGCGGTACCTTGTTCTTGATTGCGGGCCTCGCCGCCTTGGCTTGGCGGCAAGCTGTGATGTATGGCGACATCGAAAGGCTTTGGCGCACCACTCTCTCAAGAAATCCCGCCTGTTGGATGGCTCACACGAACCTGGGGATTGAGCTACTCCAAAAGGGCCAGACCGATGACGCAATTGCTCATTACCGGGCGGCGTTGCAAATGCAGGCCGATTCCTGGGACGCCGAGTACAATCTCGGCACGGCTCTGTTAGCAAAGGGGCAGGTAGACGAGGCGATCTTGCATTGTGAAAGAGCCGTGGCGATGCAACCAAATGATCCAGACGCTCAAGTGTCTCTTGGCAATGCTCTCCACGAGAAAAAACGAAACGACGAAGCGATCGTTCATTACCAAAAGGCTATGGCAATGCGTCCCGACTACTTTTTTGCACGTTACGGCCTCGGCCGCGCGCTCCTTGAGAAGGGCGAGGTCGATGCTGCCGTCTCTCAATGTCGCGCTGCCCTGTTGATCAGACCTACCGATCCAGATTGTCAGACAGTCCTCGCTGTTGCCCTCGAAGAAAGAGGCGAGACGGCCGAAGCAATTCAGCACTACCAAAAAGCGGTGCAGAATTCTCCGCAAGCGATTCCTGCTTTAACTAATTTGAGCTGGCTGTTGGCTACGTCTTCCGGCCAGGCGTTACGTGACGGAAACAAAGCGGTCGACCTCGCAGGGTACGCTAACCAACTCACCGGCGGCAGTAACCCGACGGTGCTTCGCACGTTGGCTGCGGCGTACGCTGAAGCTGGACAATTCGGCAAAGCGATTGAAACCGCGCGGACCGCTATACAGCACGCCCGGCTGTCCGGCGACAATTCGCTGGTCGCCGACCTGGGTCAACAAATTGCCCTGTATCAACTAGGCGTCCCTTATCGCGAGACCCAGCAGGGTTCGCCGGCGCGCCGCTACTAAAGTTCGTCGCGCAAAACTTTGAAAACGGCGGTGCTATCCATCACGCCCTGCAACGCCTCTGTGCCCGGGCCACTGCCAAACGCAACGACGTCTTCGACTGTTACCAGCGCGGATTTCGTATAAAATGCCGCCGGCTCGGGCTGTTCCTGTCCCGGCTCTTTGATGTCGTTCTCTTCCGGTCGCGCTGGTATTTTCGCCGCGCCATAGGACTTGCTGCCATGGGGGCCGCTTGCCCAGGTGATCCACGGCTGTCCGGCCGAATTAAATCCCAGTAGCGCAATGCCGCTATCTTTGCGAAAGGGAAAGCCATTCAAGTTCAACCCGCCGATTGCGGCATCGCCACATACGATAATCGTCGACTTGGCACCAGCGTAACTTCGCGCAACGCCAACTGCGCGGTCCAATTCTACCGTTTGGCCGAGGGTTTGTTCTCCGTTGTTGTCCTGTGCTGCTTTGCGCATTAATCCTGCATCGATAATCAGTAAGTAGCCCCCCGCATTATATTGAAGTAGCTGGATCGCGCGGCGAACCATATCCGATAGACCCGGCTGCTGATTTCGTTCCTTTAGCTGGTTGGCAAACGCGAGGTCTTCATCGCTGAAAGCGCCGAAGAGCTTCGGCCGGCGCCATGCGGGAATTCCGTCCAGTTCGGTGCGTGTTCGAACGATATCGAAGCCGTTGCCGCGGAGTTCGAGCAGGAGATCGCGATTATCTTGTCGTTCACCGCCTTTTGCGGCCGGAAGAAATTGCGCTGTGCCGCCGCCCATTGCGATATCGATGTTTCCGCGATCGACAAACTCAGCCGCGATCTTATCCACGTCGGTTGAGTCAGTGGGGTGCGCGTAAAAAGCTGCGCTGGTTGGATCGGTGAGCTTTGTATCCGTCACCAGTCCTGTCGCTCGTCCGTGTTCACGCGCGAGTTCAACGATAGTCTTGATAGCTTTCCCGTCGCCATTGATTGCCAAAGCGCGATTATTTACTCTCTCGCCGGTTGCGATTGCCGTGGCGGCCGCCGCTTGATCCGGCGCGGCGAAATCCTTTGAATAATTCATCAGCAACGCTGCATGAATCATCGAATCCATATTCAGGCGGCCGCCGGCTCCCGCAGCATAGGCTCGCGTAGGCGCCAGGCGCGCAGGCGAAAGGCCTTCTCCAATAAACAAAACGATCCCGAAAGGTTTGCGGATCACCCAGTGTTGAAAGTAAAGAACGCCCAGTCCGGCGAAGGCGAGGAGACAAAACAGCGCGAGCAACTGATTGCGCCACTTCACGAGGGCGATGTAGGCGCGCCGCTGCTGCGTTGTCAACGAAAGAACCGCTTGTGGGCCATCTCATCCATCGGCAAAGTGCGACTGTGGCGGGACCAGTGATGCTTATCATTCGCGACGGCTGGGGCATCAATCCAGGCGGATGGGACAGGCGCAAAGAGAACGGAGATGCCACGCAACTCGCCTCTGCTCCTTTTCACGACAAGCTCTATCGAGATTATCCAGGCTCTACATTGAGCGCCAGCGGCGTGGACGTCGGTCTGCCACCGGGACAAATGGGAAACTCGGAAGTTGGCCACCTTAACCTTGGAGCCGGTAGAATCGTTTACCAGGATCTGACGCGCATTAACAAAGCCATCGACGAGGGGGAACTCACACGTAACAAGGTGCTGCAGGAAACCTTCGCAGGCGCCCGGGGCCACCGCATTCACTTACTTGGCCTCGTTTCAGATGGCGGCGTGCACAGCCACTACGTGCACATGATCGCGATCGCGGAGGCGGCGCGGAACGCAGGTGTTACGGAAATCTTTGTACACGCGTTCACGGACGGGCGAGATACTTCTCCGACTGGCGGAGCCGGCTTTCTGAAGACATGCGAGACGGAACTTAAGAAAAGCGGCGCCAGGATCATCACGGTTGTCGGTCGTTATTTCGCGATGGACCGCGACCGCCGGTGGGACCGCACAAAAAAAGCATGGGATGCTGTCGTTCTCGGTCGCGGAGAAATCTGCAAATCATCACCGTCCGCAGCGGTAGAGCGACAGTATTCGCTCGACAAGACCGACGAATTCATGCCGCCGTTGATTTTTTCATACGCTAACGAGCAGCGCGTGCGCGACGGCGATTCAGTTTTGTTTTTCAATTTTCGCGCAGATCGCGCCAGGCAATTGTCTCGAGCTTTTCTGCTTAAGGATTTTGATGGATTCGATCGCGAAGTGTGGCCGCGGGTTCACTTCGTGACATTGACGCAGTACGACCTCACCTATTCGTCACCGTTTATTTTCGCGCCTGAAGAGTTGAAAAACATTTTGGGCGATGTTGTGAGCGTGGGCGGCAAACGTCAGTTGCGCATCGCTGAAACGGAAAAATACGCGCACGTCACATATTTTTTTAACGGCGGAATCGAGAAACCCTTTCCGGGTGAAGACCGCAAACTAATTCCCTCGCCAAAGGTTGCCACGTATGACTTACAACCGGAGATGAGCGCCTTTGAACTCACCGATCAAGTGCTGGCGCATATGGCGAATTACGATCTAATCATCCTCAACTTCGCGAATCCCGACATGGTCGGTCACACCGGCGTTGTCGAAGCCGGGATCAAAGCTGTGGCAACTGTCGACGACTGCATCGCGCGAATTGTCCCGAAGCTTCTCGAGCTTGACGGCAAAGCCCTCATCACCGCGGACCACGGGAATTGCGAGCAGATGCGCAACGCCGACGGCTCACCGAATACGGCCCATACCAACTATCTTGTGCATTTCATCTACGTCGCGAGAGATGCGGCGAAGTTTCGCTGCCAGGACGGAATCCTCGCTGATGTTGCGCCGACTCTCTTGTTCTTGCTTGGACTGCCGCAGCCAAAGGAAATGACCGGGCATAATTTACTCGTGGCGGCGTGATTAGCATTTGATCAACCGGGAACGTTCCCCGGCGATTTCGTCCGATGCGATTTCCAACTGCCGATTGAGCGCTCGCGTTCCCGCGGCGCCGATTTGATGCAGCAAGCGGGCGCGATTCTCTGCTGTTGTCTCGTGCCACATTGGTTTGCGCTTGAGGCTGAGAGCGCCATCCGATTCCACCAGCGCGCCCCAGCCCGCTGGGATTTCAGAATCGCGAAATAGCTGATTAGGCAGCACCAGCAAGAATAAATTCGCACAGCGGTAGCGGACGAGTTTCTCAAACTTCGTGCAATCGTAGAGGCGGCTTTGTAGCGCGCACAATTCGCGGAGCACGCGTCCGTAACCGCGGTGACCGATTGCAATAAAGTTCTGCGGATCAAACTCGGCGAAGAGCGAATCGCCGTTATGCAAGCTGGGATAATGCTCGTGCAGGCGGGTCTCGAGACGTTGGCGCCGTCTGCAGAGCGCTTGGAGACGTTCTCGTTCAGCTTTGCTCTGGCAATTATCGCGTCGCAAATCGCAGAGCACTTGTTTGCATTCAAAGATCGCTGTTGTTCCGATCTGATTTTGCTGTCGACGGCAGGCGACCACGTCGGCGCGGTACCGACATTTTGGTAAGGTCACTTCCATGGCGCACGCGGAAAAGCCGTGCGCCTGCGCCCAGATGAACGCGAGCCGTTTCAGCCGGGCATGTTCCTGGGTTTCACCTTTGGTCTTTGTTACTCCCGCAGCCATCTGGCGAGTTCGCGTGTCCAATAGGTGACGATAATATCCGCACCTGCCCGTTTGAGTGCGGTCATGATTTCGAGCACGGCGGCGCGTTCATCGAATACGCCTTTTGCCACCGCGGCCTTGACCATGGCGTACTCCCCGCTGACATGATAAACGGCAGTCGGTTTTGCAAACCGCTCACGGACTCGCCACAGCAAGTCGAGATAGGCCAACGCCGGCTTCACCATCACAATGTCTGCGCCTTCCTCGATATCCAGCGCGACCTCGCGCAGCGCTTCGTTAGCGTTGGCAAAATCCATTTGATACGAGCGGCGATCCCCAAACTGCGGCGGACTTTCAGCTGCTTCGCGGAATGGCCCGTAAAAGGCTGATGCAAACTTTGCTGCGTAGCTAATTATCCCGGTTTGATCAAAGCCGCGCTCATCAAGCGCCTCGCGAATAGCGCCAATGCGGCCGTCCATCATGTCGCTCGGCGCGACCATGTCCGCGCCCGCGGCAGCATGCGACAGCGCAGTCTTCACCAGCAGCTCGACCGTTTCGTCATTGAGGACATGAAAATGGTCGCCGTCGATGCGCGTGACGCCGCAATGCCCGTGACTCATGTATTCGCACAGGCAGACATCGGTGATGGCGACGAGATCCGGGCATTTGGATTTAATGGCACGCAACGCGTTTTGAATGATTCCATCTTCCGCGTACGCCGCGCTGGCCTGTTCGTCTTTGTCCTTGGGAATCCCGAACAGCAAGACGGCTTGCACTCCCAGGTCCTGAACACGACGCGCTTCATCGGCAATCTCTTTCAAGGGTAACTGCACAACTCCAGGCATGCTGGTGATAGGCCGGGGTTGATCCACTTTTTCACTGACGAAAAGCGGCAGAACAAAGTCGTGGACACTCAACTGCGTTTCGCGGACGAGATTTCTCAGAGCAGGCGAACGCCGCAGACGCCGTGGGCGATGCACCAACCTTCTCACGGCCGAACGCTACTTGTTTGCGCAAAACGCCGCAAGCTTCATGGGCTTGACGCCGCAAAATCTTCCATGTAGCGCGTGCATAGAGATTCCGTGCTCGTATGCGTCCTTCGAAATCTGCGCAACCGACTGACTATTTGCTCATCGATGTCAGTAACTCGTACGCAAAGTTTGCTTTTGCATCGAAAAAGAGAGTTTCGGCTCCTGCCACAATCGCTACCAGCAAAGTTAACAGCGCCGTCGTCGCTGGATTTCTGAGACAAAGAAACGTGCGACGGGTGATCGTCTCCTCCGTCGTGCCGGCGAAAAACTCCGCGATCTCAACGGCCGCAAAAGAAAGATCGAAGCTGCTCTGGCTGAATTGGAAGCTGAAACTGGGCATCGGCATTGATTATCCCAAACCGCAATCGATCGGCGCAGACCGGCTGGCGAACGCTGTCGCCGTCGCGGAACTTTACGGCTGTCCGGCAGTGGTGGTGGATTTCGGCACAGCAGTGAGTTTCGACGTTGTTTCCGGGCGCGGCACATACGTTGGGGGGGTGATTGCGCCAGGACTCGAATCGATGACGAATTTTCTTTATGAACGAACGGCGCTCTTGCCCCGGCTGTCATTGAAAGACCCGCCACGCACTGTGGGTAAATCGACGATCGAGGCAATGCTGGCAGGTGCGGTGTTCGGGTATCGTGGATTGGTTCGGGAAATCGTCGCGCGAATCAAGGCAGAGCAGTTTCCGCGCAAGAAGGTTTGCGTCGTGGCCACCGGTGGCTACGCGCGTCTGATTGCAGGAGCACTGCCGGAGATTGGAGTCGTTCGTCCGCATCTCACGTTGGAAGGCTTGCGGATTGTGGCCAACTTGAATCAGTGACTCCGCGAACGCAATCGCGGCGGCCTGGCTATTTTTCCGGAGCCCGCTGAAAAAATCGGTGCGTCCGAGCAACTTTCCACTTGTCAGAGGCCCTGAACAGGGCTTCAGTCGCTACCTCATGAGACTCTGGGGGATGGCGGCGGTAGCCGCGTTTGTGCTTGGCTTGTTGGCAACAACTTCTTTTGCAGCGGACAATGTCGCTCCGACCAAAGCTGAGCTGGAGGAAATGTACAACGCGGCATATCGCGCATTCGACGCGAACAATTTCCCGGAGGCATTAAAGCAACTCGATGCGATCGAGGCACGCCAGCCTGATCTTGCCGCGGCAAAAAATCTGCGCGGCGTCATCCTGATGCGGCAAGGCGATTATGATCAAGCGGAGAAGGCGTTGCAGGAGGCTTCCCGCATCGACCCGAAGTTTTGGAACGCCCGCTTCAATCTCGCAGAGATTCCGTTTCTTAAAAAGGACTGGGCGGCGGCGCGGAAGCGTTTTGAGGGTCTGCTCTCCAGCGGGCATTCCGATCTCGCGAAAGAAGCTTCACAGCTGATCCAATACAAAATTCTCCTCACCTACCTGATGGAGGGAAAAACCGAAAAAGTCGATTCGATACTGGCAAAGCTGGAGCTTTCGCCCGACACGCCGGCCGTGGATTACGTCAAGGCGGCCGTGGCGCTCCAACAAAAGAACGAAAAAGAAGCCAAAGACTGGGTCGCGGTCGCGGAGAAGAATTTCACGCCGCAACTGAACAAACTTTTCGCAGAGTCACTTTACGAGGTCGGGTGGCTGCAAAAACCCGCTGGCGAAGGCCGACCTTCGTTGCCGCTTATGACGGCCGCCGAGCGCACCGAAAAGACGAAAGCGGCGGCTCGTTCAAAATTCGAGCAAGCGCAGCAGGCGTTTCGCCAACGTGATTTCGCGGCGGCCCTGAAATTAATCGACGAAGCGGACAAGGCCGACCCGAACCAGCCGGCGACGGTTAATCTGCGTGGCGAGATTCTGATGCAGCAGCAGAAATTCGATGACGCCGAAGTTGCATT
The DNA here is from genome assembly GCA_036270025.1 of Candidatus Udaeobacter sp. GTDB lineage: Bacteria > Verrucomicrobiota > Verrucomicrobiia > Chthoniobacterales > UBA10450 > Udaeobacter. Next base: position 25,827 of record DATBDI010000244.1, read on the forward strand.
CAAGAAAGCAGCCAAACTCGATCCGAAGCTTCGCGAAGCGCAATACAATCTCGCGCTGGTTCCATTCAAGAAGAAGGAGTACGCAAAAGCCAGGGAGCGTTTCGAGAATTTGTACAAGCGAACTCCGGGCGGCGACAAGAACCAGGCAGCAGAGCTTATCAAGTTCAAGATTTACATGACGCTCCTGCTCGAGGGCAAAGAGAGCCGCGCGCACGCGATGATGGAGGAGTTCCAATTCACCGGGGACACGCCGGCTCTTTATTACGCTCAGGCCGCATGGGAGTACAAACACAACAACGGCGACAAAGCGCAGGATTGGACTAATTCAGCGAACAAGATTTATTCGCCGGCACTCAACGGTGTCTTCGCTGACGCTTTTTACGACGCCGGTTGGATCCAAAGACCGGAGGGTTCATCCGCGCCTGCACTGGCTTCCGACACAACAAATGCTGGTGCGCCGCAGGCGGAAAGCGGTCCGGCAGTCGAGCCGAGTCCTATTCCCGATCGTGTCTTCGCCGGAAACCAGCAATCGGCAGCGCCGACTGGAGATACACTTACTTTGGGCGCAGCTGCAAGTTCGCCAAAGGCCGGGACCGAAGTTCCGAGTGCCGCCGCAACAACCAGCCAGCCGGCCGTTGCTGGCTCAAGCGAGCCGACTGAGGCGGCAACAAGCCCTCAGCCAGAGCAAGCAGCAGCGTCCCAATCGCCTGCAACCACCGAGTCAACAACCACGGAGACGGCTGTTGCAGCTGAGACGCCGCAGTCGGCGGTCGCCGTGAACGATCAGACTTCCCAGCAAGCTGCGGCGCAACCAGGTACAGCTCCGAAATCGGCCGTTACAGCTCCGAAGTCGGCCGTTAGCTCCGCTGTAACAGCAGCATCGGCTATAGTGTTGTCCGCCGTTTCGAGTGGAAAAAGAATGTGGATTGTCGGTGGATTGCTTCTCGCGGCGGCTGTTTTGCTGGCCTGGGTGATCGTGCCGGTCGTGCGTCGAAACGCAACTGTGCCGCGCCATTTGCGCCTGGAGCCGCCGGCTGCTGCTATCGCTGCCGAGCCTGCTGTCTTAAAGCCAACGGTGGCGCAAACGCAGCCAACCGCTCTGCCAGGCAACGGTTTTGTGGCCGGACCACGTCAGGTTTCAGTGCAGTTGAAACCCTGGAACTCTTCATTGCAACACGCTGCCCTGCCTGCGCGAAAGAAATTGGGCGGCGCTTTTGATCGGCTGAAAGAGCGGAAAGTAACGACTGCCCCCGCGCCCGTCCATCGTGAGCCCGACCACGAGTACCTTCCAGTTGCGGATACAGATCTTGATTCGTCCGTAGGACCGGTGCTTGAACAAACGCCCGAGACGTTGCAACGACCCCCGTTTCAGCCGGAAGAATTTCTACAGCCGGATGAAGTTGTGACCGCCTCTGCAGAGACGGACGAGCTTGCGGCAGCTTCAGCGATCGCACCCCAAACGCCGAGTGACACTTTTGAAATTGGACAGGACGCCGCATTCTCAACGCCACCCGCGAGTGACCTCTTTGGCGACGGGAAAGAAAACGCGTGGGTATCGGAAGAGCCAAGCGAGACTTTCAGTAGCACAGAGGTTCCATGGCGCGAGGTCGAAGCATCAACAGATTTTGCGGTCGAGACAACGAGAGAAGAGCAACCTGAGGAAATCGTCTCAAGCACGGAGCAAGCCTCCGTGGAAGAACCGACGATCGAACCGCTTTCTGAATTTCCAATTCCTGTGGTCGTCCCCGCGCCAATATTTCCGCAAATAACCACACCACCTGTAACCATGCCCGAAACAACCCAAACTCCAACCGTTCCAGTGAACAAAGCGCCGGCCCTGCCGGTTGCAAAGCCCCAGCCGCAGCCACAACCACCGCCTGGGACGATGCAGACGTCTGTGCAGCTTACGTTCTCTTTCGAGATTGCAGCCATGCAACTAACACCGAGCTTCAAGATGGGTGTGCTCAAAGTGCGTCCCATCTCGAAGCTTGTGACGATGCGTTTGCCTTCGCCGCAGCGCGCTCAGAGTGCGCTGAATTTGCAGGTCGCTTTTGAAATCGTAAAAATCCAGCCTGTTGCTGGCGCACTCGGCACAATACGAGTGGTTCCTTCGCAGCAACAACGGCCGAGCATGGCTGGAATGCCCTCGTTTGCAGTCGCCGGGTTGCAGTTGGTTCCCAATTCTGAAACCGCACCAGTCCAACTCACGCCTTCGCAGCAGGGGCGTGCGTCTGTGTTCGTCACAGTGCCGTTTCAGATTAGCACGCTTGAGTTCTCGCCCTCGCTGGAAATTGCGTCGGTGATTCTTAATTCGAACTCGAAGCAAGTCGTTGTTCAACTGCCTGGCGCCGGCCCGGGTTCAGCCGAAGGGGCGCCGATGTTTGAAGTCGCAAATCTCGAGCTCAACGAGGCCGGCGAGATCGCCATGATGCAGCTGAATCTTCTCGGCGGGCCCAAGCGCGCGTAGCAGGCCCGATTATTTCTGGTATTGAGCAGGTCTCGCGTGACGCACGAGACGTTCGCTTCAATTCCAGTTTAGCGACCGCAGTTGCTTCGGGAGAAATTTTCCGTCTTTCCGAATTAGTTT
>DATBDI010000245.1:0-5556 GCA_036270025.1 Candidatus Udaeobacter sp.
ACGGGCCGCGGCTTGACTGACGATCCGCTGCTCTCCACCGGTGGCGGCAGCACCGAACTCAAGTTGGACCTCCTGTTTGACGTGTCTCTCGCGGGCTCGTCGCTTCAGACTGAAGACGTCCGTGACCTGACGCGGCCGCTATGGCGGTTGGCTGAAAATGTTGCGAGCGAAGACGGCTACGGGCGGCTACAAACTGTGCGCTTTGTATGGGGGAAGAGTTGGAATGTTCCGGGAATCGTGGCAGCGATCGCCGAGCGGCTCGAATATTTCACGCCGGAGGGCGCGCCACAGCGTTCCTGGCTGCGGATGCGCCTGCTTCGGGTGGAAGAACCTGCCGCCGGGCACACCTATCCCGGCCGGCAGCCTGCACAGCCTCCCGAACTATTGTCGGCGCAGACGGGAGTCCTGCCCGAGGGCTTGGGCGTCCACGAGATAACAGGCGGAACCTCGGGCGCGCCCGGTGACGACCGGGGCGCCGGCGAGCGCCTCGACGAAATTGCCCAGCGCACTTTCGGCGACCCCAGTTACTGGCGGTTAGTGGCGGCGCTCAACGACATCGACGACCCGCTCCATATCCCGCCTGGACAACTTCTGCAAGTCCCCACTTTTCGTGGTCAGCGCTAGCATTCAAACAGATTTTAGGGATGAGGAATAGCTCGCAACTCAAGTTCCGACGCGTGCGGGTGGGCGCGCCATACATCTTAAAAGCGACCAATCAACCCACGGTTGCCGCAGCCTCGCCAGTCCGAGGGTTTGCTGCCTGAAATATGCCGATCGCGAGTCTCAGTTTACCGTTGGTGGTCGTAGAAGTGAATGGCCAGCCCCTTTCCCTCGAGGCGTCCGGGCTGAGCCAAATCCGCATCCAGCAGCGATTCTCGTTGCCAACGTTGTGTGAGCTGACGTTCTTCGGCATGGAGCGGGCTTTTGAAGAGAGTTTTAAAGTCACACAAGGTGATAAACTACGGGTGGCGCTGCGGAACGAGCTCGACTCGCTCTTTCTGGGCGAAGTGACAGCGTTAGAATACAGCTATCAACCAGCGCACGGTCGGGAACTGCGGGTACGCGGCTACGATTTATTGCATCGGCTGCGAAAACGCCAGCCCGTGCGTGCGCTCGTCCAGGTCGGCATGACGGAGCTGGCTAACGAACTAGTGGGCGGTCTGGGCATTACGGTCCACGCGCCGCGAGTGGCTCTGCTCTGGCGGCGATTGATCCAGCACAATCAAAGCGATCTCGATTTGCTGACGGAGTTAGCGGAATCGTGCGGGCTCTACTTCACCTTGCGTGAAACCGTCCTGCACCTGTTAAGCCTTGAAGGCACTGGCGATCCGGTGTCGCTCATACTGGGCGAATCGCTGCTCGAGGTACGCATCGAAGTCAACGACGATCTCAGTTGTCGGTCCGTCGCGACGGCGGGTTGGAACCCGTTGCGGGTTGAGGGTCACAAAGGCGCAGCAAAGAGTGCACGAGTCGGGCGCAAGATCGCAACAGAGGTCTCGCCAGGCGTGAACGGATCGGCTGAGCGGAAAGTGGTGGGGCACGCAGTCCAGGATAACCGTCAGGCCGAGGCGCTGGCACAGGCAGAGCTAGACTGGCGCGTTGGACGCGAGGTAGTACTCTGGGGCGTGGCCGAAGGCAGCTCGCGGCTACGGCCCGGCACCCCGGTGGAATTACGAGGCGTGGCTCCCGGGTTGACCGGGCGCTACGTGCTCACCGAGGTAACCCATATTATCGACGCAGAAAAAGGCTTCGTCTCCGAAATCTCAACGACACCCACTGCGCCAGCTGTCCGCCCCAAGGGGACCATCATGACTCTTGGAGTGGTGACTCGCGTGAGCGATCCCGAGAAGCTCGGGCGCGTCCAGGTTTCGCTGCCGGCTTATGACGACGTAGAGACGGACTGGATGGGCGTGCTTACAGTGGGCGTTGGTGCCAAAAAAGGCGTCGTGATGCTTCCCGACGTGGGCGACGAGGTCCTCGTGCTGTGTGCGAAGGAAGACCCGGCGCATGGCGTGGTGCTGGGCGGCCTCTGCGGCAAAGGTCCTCCTGATAGTGGCGTCGAGGGAGACGCGGTGAAACGTTTTGCATGGTTGACACCAGGCGGGCAACTCGTGCGCCTGGATGACGCAAAGAAATCTCTACGGCTAGAGAACGCTGACGGGAGCTACCTGGAGATCACGCCACAAAAGGTGTCGCTACATTCTCAGGCGAACATAGAGATCGAGGCGCCGGGGCGCTCCATTCTTATCCGGGGCAAAGCCATTAACTTTGAGGAGGCATGACATGCAACTGTTAACCGAAGATGCTGTGATTGTTTGCAAACACGAACTGGGACGCGCCGGGATCATTGCGGGTCAGGGACTCGTCATGATTGGGGACCGAAAGGTTTTAGTCGAAAATGATCCTGAAGGCCGGCCGATTGTTGGGTGCCCGAACCTTGGCGCCACCATCAAGCCATGTACCGCGACACTGGCTGCGAGTGCGGGGTATTCCAATCTGCTTCGCGTGAATGACCGACGCATCTGCCTCGACACAGTCACTGGCTTGACAGATGGCACTCCACCGGGCGTGGTAAAATACCAAGTGCGCCATCCGGGCCAGGCGTTAGTCACGTCAACCACATGAAAAGCGGCCGCTATCGCGCGTGGCAATTTCTACATCCGGACTTCTATGGGTCGGAGGATGCGCCCGGCTTGCGTATCGCGCCAACGGGCGGCATTGCGATGGTCGAGGAAGAGCCCTCCGTGCGCCAGGCGATCCTCCTGCTTCTCTCGACTTCGCCTGGCGAGCGGGTGATGCGCCCCGAGTATGGCTGTGAACTGCGCAAACTGATCTTCTCACCCAACGATGACACTACTGCAGGGCTGGCGATTCATTACGTCCGGCGAGCCTTAGAGCTTTGGGAACCGCGGATTGAGATCGTTCATCTCGACACGGGCCGCAGCGAGGACGACCCGACACGGCTGATGGTCTCCCTCGAATACCGCGTCCGCGCCACGCAGAGTCTCCAGGACGCGTCGTTCTCTGTGAATCTTGCTGGGGAATAACCGTGTCACTACCTTCGCCTAATCTCGACGATCGCGACTTCAGTCAATTGCTGGAGGAGTGCCGACTGCAGATCAAGCAATCCTGCCCGCAGTGGACCGACCTCTCGCCCAGTGATCCCGGGATGATGCTGCTGGAGCTGTTCGCGCATTTGACGGAGATCATGATCTACCGGCTGAACCGGCTGCCGGACAAAGCCTACGTCGAGTTTCTGCGGCTGATCGGAGTAAAAATTCTGCCTCCTTCCGCCGCGAGCGTAAGCCTGAAGTTTTCTATGTCTCGCCCCCAGGAACAGCCGCTCCAGATTCCGCGCGGAACGCGCGTGACCATCGCGCGCACCGAAGCCGGCGTCGAGCCGCCAATCTTTACAACCGCGCACGCGGTGACGATTGAGACAGGTAAAATCGAGGCGATGGTTCAGGCGCATCACTGCGAGCTGGTGGAAGCTGAGCTCGCCGGCAAAGGCACCGGGTTGCCCGGGCTCTCGGTTACCGCACAACGTCCGCCGATTGTCGCACCGCTGGGCAACAATCTGGACCTAGTGGTCGGAGTAGAATCGATGGGAGCCGAACTCGATGAGCGGGCACCGGCGGTCCAACACAATAGCAAGGCGTTCCGAATCTGGCGCGAGGTGGATAATTTCACCGACGTAGGTCAGGACCTTTTTGTTTATGTCACTGACCGCACAACGGGTACAGTCACTTTCGCGCCCGGGATGTATCGCAAGGAAGACGATTATCAGCTCGAAGCTCAGCCCAAAGCGCTGGCAGCGATTCCACCTGTGGGACGCGAGATTCGGCTTTGGTATCGCCGCGGCGGCGGGCCGGAAGGTAACGTTGCCGCGAACACACTGACTACGCTTAAAGATCCACTGGCCGGAGTCCAGGTGACGAATCCCGAGCCTGCCAAGGGTGGTCGCGCTGCCGAGACGCTCGAGAACGCACTAGTCCGCGGCCCGCAGGAACTCCATTCGCTCGAGCGGGTGGTCACGGCTCGCGATTTCGAGCTGATCGCATTGCGCAGCTCCGGCGCAGTGGCGCGGGCACGGGCATTCACGAAGTCTACGCTTTGGCGGCACGCTACTCCGGGGACCGTGGAAGTGCTGCTCGTCCCTTCGGTACCCAGGGAAAGCCTCACCGAAGGACGGGTCGGCTTGCAGCAACTTAGCGAGCAGCAAACCGAGGACGCGAGACAGCGTATTCAAACCGTGCTCGATGAACGTCGGCCAATGGGCACGAGTTGTCTCGTTGACTGGGTCCACTACAAGACCGTCCGGGTGAAAGCGCGCGTGGTGATTCATAGCGAGGAAGACCCAGCGGCAGTGAAGGCGAGAGTTTTGCGGCGGTTGTACGAGACCATCAGCCCCTTGCCGGGCGAGAGCCTGCGGTCGTCTGGGTGGCGCTTCGGTCAGAGCCTTCGGGCTTCGAATGTTTATGACATCATCCTCGCCGAACCTGGTGTAAGCTATGTCGATCAAGTTCGCCTTCTGGTGGGTGAAGTGCCGGAGAAAGACATCACGTCGGTTTGCGCCGACGCATTTCAACCTCGCACCTGGTATGCGGCCACGGGCGAGTCGATCTTTCGCTCTACCAACGACGGCGGAGGCTGGGAACGATGCGCGTCGTTTCCGGGCGAAAAAGTAAAAATCATTCGCGAGCATCCCGCAAAACCCGGCTTGCTGGCAATTGCTACCGAACTGCTCGGCGAGACCACTGGTGCCCGCATTCACGTGACGCATGACTGTGCCGAGACTTGGACAGTGGCGACACAGACGGCGTTTGCGATCGACGATTTGGGCTGGATGATGCGCGACGAAACAGCGGTGCTGTTTCTGGCGACCAGCGTCGGATTGTATGAACTGGCGCTGCAAACCGGCGCAGTACCGATTCAGGTGCTGGTCGATCCTAAGAACCAGAACCGCGGTTTCTTTGCGGTCGCGGTCTCAACCGATATCCGTGGGAAATCCAGCGTCGCCGTCGCAGCGCGCGCCACGGATGGTTCTTATCTCTCCACTGAAAATGGCCAGCCGAACACGTTCAAGCACATCGGTCTCAAGGGCGAAGACATCCGCGTTCTTAAATCACAGGAAGATGGGCCGCGAAGGTTTCTCTGGGCGGGTGTGGCCACATCCGGCAACGAGACTGGCAAGGGCTGCTTCCGGTGGGAGCTGACAAGCGCTGATGAATCGTGGGTCCTGTTTGAGAGAAACTGGAAAGGCGGCAGTTGCCTGGGATTGACCTTCATTGGTGGCAAGACCCTTGCCGCGACTCACCGCGCTGGCGTGCTCTGGATCGATTCGACCCATGCCGAGACAGCCCAGTGGCAGGCACCGGATGTGAAATGCGGATTGCCATTGCGAGAAGTGGACCGGTTCCATCGGGTCAGCGCCGTTGCGGTTGATCCGGATGGGAGGTTGTTACTGGCAGGCGGACCCGAGGGCATCTACTGCAGCAAGGACGGCGGCGCACATTATGAATCATGCTCGAGCAAGGAGTTCGTCGACGCCGTGAC
>DATBDI010000246.1:0-12164 GCA_036270025.1 Candidatus Udaeobacter sp.
AACCCCGATGCGCTGAAGGTCCGCGGCGATCTTCTCATCGATGTACTGATTGGCTTTGACAATTTTTTTCTTCTTCTCCACGGGATCTGCGATCGTCTCGCAGCTGACGCGTCCGATGATTCGCTGACCGAGATCAACGACTTCCTCGTCGCCTTCATAAATCGAGCGGACGACGATTCCATTAACAGTGCCGCAGTCGTCCTCGTTGATGATGACGTCCTGCGCCGCGTCCACCAATTTGCGCGTGAGATACCCAGAGTCGGCAGTTTTCAGCGCCGTGTCGGCAAGACCTTTGCGCGCGCCGTGAGTGGAAATGAAGTACTCGAGCACGGTGAGTCCCTCGCGGAAGTTCGACGTGATCGGGCGCTCGATAATTTCGCCTGAAGGCTTCGCCATCAAACCGCGCATGCCTGCGAGCTGACGCACCTGTTGGCGATTGCCACGCGCGCCTGAATCCACCATCAAGTAGACGGGATTCAATTCCTTCCGACCCTCGTTGTGCTCGAGAGTTCGAAACATGCCGCTGGAGATTTCGTCTCCGGCGTGCGTCCAGATGTCGATTACTTTGTTGTAGCGCTCACCATCTGTGATGATACCTCTGCGGTACTGTTGCTCGACCTGCCGAATCTGCTTGTACGCGTTTTCCAGCTCTGTCTGTTTCTCTTTCGGAATGATCATGTCCGAAATGCCAATCGAGATGCCGGCTTTCGTTGCTTCGGTGAAACCAAGTTCCTTGAGTTTGTCGAGTGTCGCGACGGTCTCCGCCGGGCCGGCGATTTGGTAACAGCGCCAGATAATATCGCTGAGCTGCTTTTTCCCGGCAGGTTTGTTGAAGAATCCGAGCTCCCTCGGCCAAATCTGATTGAAAATCACGCGACCGGGCGTGGTCTCAATTATTTTGGCCTCTGCATTGCCATAAATGGTTTGCTTCCCAAGGTCGGGATTTTTGATGCGAACGCGGTCGTGTGTGTGAACTGTGCCCTCGCCCGTGGCAAATTCGACTTCGGTCGCATCTGCAAAAAGCGGAAGACGCTGACCGTCCTTGGTTTGGCCCCGCGGGTTTTGCGTCAGGTAATAGCAACCCAGAGTGATGTCCTGCGAAGGCGTGGTAATCGGCTTTCCGCTGGAGGGCGAGAAGATATTGTTCGGAGCAAGCATGAGCATGCGCGCTTCCATTTGCGCCTCCACTGAGAGCGGCACGTGCACGGCCATCTGGTCGCCGTCGAAGTCCGCGTTGTAGGCGGTGCAAACGAGCGGATGAATCCGAATGGCTTCGCCCTCGATCAACTGCGGTTCAAACGCTTGAATCGACAAGCGATGCAACGTAGGTGCGCGATTTAGCAGCACCGGATGCCCCTTGGTCACTTCCTCGAGAATGTCCCAAACCTCGGGGGTCTGTCGTTCGATCATCTTCTTCGCGCTGCGCACCGTATGGACGTAGCCCAGGTCTTTCAGCCGACGAATAATGAATGGCTCGAAAAGCACGAGCGCCATCTTCTTTGGCAAACCGCATTGGTGCAGTTTTAGTTCGGGTCCGATAACGATCACCGAGCGCCCCGAGTAATCGACGCGTTTGCCGAGGAGGTTTTGGCGGAACCGTCCGCCCTTCCCCTTGAGCATGTCGCTTAAAGATTTCAGCGGCCGATTGCCGGCGCCCGTAACGGCGCGACCATGACGCCCATTATCAAACAACGCATCCACTGCTTCCTGCAGCATTCGCTTTTCGTTCCGAATGATCACATCCGGCGTTTTCAGCAGGAGAAGATTTTTGAGCCGGTTGTTACGGTTGATGACACGGCGATAAAGATCGTTCAGGTCCGACGTCGCGAAACGGCCGCCTTCGAGCGGAACCAAAGGCCGCAAATCCGGTGGGATTACCGGCAACACATCCAGAATCATCCACTCGGGGCGCGCATGTGAATTTTGAAAGCCTTGAACGAGCTTCAGACGCTTGGCGAGTTTCTTTCGGATTTGTTTGCTCTTCGTGGCGCCCATCGATTTCTCCAGCTCTTTGTTGAGCTTGTTGAGGTCGATCTCTGCCAGGAGCTTGCGGATTGCCTCCGCGCCCATTCCGGCGACAAAATCTTCGCCGTATTGCTCCTGGGCTTCGCGGTATTCCACTTCGTTGAGCAGCTGAGTTTTCTGCAATGGCGTCTTGCCGGGATCAATGACGATGTAATCCTCGTAATAAATCACCCGCTCAAGCTGGCGCGCGCTCATATCGAGCATGAGCCCGATGCGCGAAGGCATGCATTTGTAGAACCAAATGTGCGACACCGGCACCGCCAGTTCGATGTGGCCCATGCGTTCGCGACGCACACGCGCAAGAGTGACCTCCACGCCGCAACGGTCGCAGATCACTCCCTTATGTTTGATCCGCTTGTATTTTCCGCAGGAGCACTCCCAATCCCGCGTTGGGCCGAAAATGCGTTCGCAAAATAAACCGCCCTTCTCCGGCTTAAACGTGCGGTAATTGATTGTCTCGGGATTTTTGACCTCGCCTTTGCTCCACGACCGCATCGTGTCACTCGACGCGACGCCGATCGCGACTTGATCAAAACCCACTGGGCGCTCTTCGCCCACTAACTCACGCCAGGAATGTTCGTTCATGATTTCTCCAGATAACTTCTGAATTGAAAGATTACGCGACGCTCTCCAGAAATGTGGGCGCCTGCCCGCCGACCTTCACGTCGAGACCGAGGCTCTGCATTTCTTTGATGAGAACGTTGAAGGATTCGGGTGTACCCGCTTCGAGGGAGTTGTCGCCTTTGACGATGGACTCGTAGATGCGAGTTCGACCCTGCACGTCGTCCGACTTCACAGTCAGTAGCTCCTGTAAAGTGTAGGCAGCACCGTACGCTTCGAGGGCCCACACCTCCATTTCGCCGAAGCGCTGGCCGCCGTATTGCGCCTTGCCGCCGAGCGGTTGCTGCGTGACCAGCGAGTAGGGTCCAACAGCGCGGGCGTGAATTTTATCCGCGACCAGGTGACCGAGTTTCATCATATAGATGTAGCCGACCACCACTTCCTGATCGAACGCATCGCCGGTGCGTCCATCGAAAAGGCGCGCTTTGCCGTTTTCCTGAACCCAGGTGAAACCTTCTTTCTTACGCGCGTCCTTCAGGTATTCGCGGATCTTTTCTTCTTTGATTCCGTCGAACACCGGAGTCGCAACTTTGAATCCGAGTGCCTTGGCGGCAACGCCCAGGTGCGTTTCCAAGACTTGTCCGACATTCATGCGGCTCGGCACACCGAGTGGATTCAGCACAATTTCAACGGGCGTTCCGTCGGGCAGGAACGGCATGTCCTCCTCGGCGACGATTCGGGCAACAACACCCTTGTTGCCGTGCCGTCCAGCCATCTTATCGCCGACGCTCAGCTTGCGTTTACTCGCGATATAAACTTTGACCTGCTTGATGATCCCCGGATCGATGTCGTCTCCGCTCTCGACGCGGTCGGTCGCGCGGTCGCGCTCAAGCTCCAGCTCCGCGAACTTGTGTTCGTATGAGGCAATAATTTCGCGGATCCTGTTACGGATCGGACTCGGATCGATCTCGATGTGATCGTGCGCTGTCGCCAATTTTCGCAACAGCGTTTTAGTGATTTTGCGGTTAGCTGGAATAATGATTTCGCCGTTCTTGGCGTTTACGACGTCGAGAGGAACTTTTTCGCCCAGCAGCACGTTCGAAAGCGAATCGGTCAGCTGTTCGACCAGTCCTTCTTTCTTGCGCTTGTGATCTTCGCTGATGTTCTTGAGTTGTTTTCTGGTCTCCGTCGGCGTCAGTTTCTCGCGGGTCACTTCGCGGCGAGATGAGACCTTCACGTCCATTACGATTCCGTATGTACCGGATGGCACCGTCAGCGATGTGTCTTTCACGTCTGCTGCTTTCTCGCCAAAGATGGCGCGAAGCAGGCGCTCCTCTGGAGCAAGTTCGGTCTCGCTCTTCGGTGTAATCTTGCCCACGAGAATGTCTCCCGGCTTGACTTCCGCGCCGACGCGCACCACGCCGTCTGGGCCCAAATTTCGCAAAGCTTCTTCGCTGACGTTAGGGATGTCGCGCGTGATTTCTTCGGGGCCGAGCTTGGTGTCGCGCGCGCCGATCTCAAACTCGTCGATGTGAATGGACGTGTACACGTCCTCCTTCACGACCTTCTCCGAGATCATGATGGCGTCCTCGAAGTTATACCCATTCCAGGGCATGAATGCGACGAGCACATTACGACCAAGCGCGAGCTCGCCCCGATCGGTGTTCGGCCCGTCAGCGATTACCTGGCCGCGTTTTACGTGCTGCCCCTTACGCACGATCGGTTTCTGATTCACGCATGTGCCCGCGTTTGACCGCATGAACTTGCGAAGTTCATAAAGGTAAACGCCTTCTTCCGGATCGGTCTTCAGCTTCCGTTTGCTCTCAGGCAGATGACCATCCTTCGTGACAATAATCTGGTCGGCTGTGACCGAGGCGACCTTGCCGCTATCGACCGCCAAGACAACAGCATGCGAATCTCGCGCGACTTTTTCCTCGAGGCCGGTGCCTACGAAGGGAGCCTCGGAAACAATCAGCGGCACGCCCTGGCGCTGCATGTTTGAACCCATGAGCGCCCGGTTTGCATCGTCGTGCTCCAGAAATGGAATAAGGCCGGCCGCCACTGACACGAGCTGTTTCGGCGACACGTCCATGTAATTTACTTTTGACGGGTCCACCTCCAGAAAATCGCCGCGGTAGCGCACCGAGACCTTTTCCCCCGTAAAATGCCCACGGCCATCAATCGGCGCGTTGGCTTGCGCGACGAGGAAGTTCTCCTCCCGGTCGGCAGTCAGGTACTCAATCTCGTCCGAGACGCGGCCGTTGTGAACCTTGCGATACGGCGTCTCAATAAAGCCAAATTCATTGATCCGTGCGAACGTGCTCATCGAACTGATCAGTCCAATGTTTGGGCCTTCCGGCGTCTCGATCGGACAAATGCGCCCGTAATGGGATGGGTGCACGTCACGCACCTCGAATCCGGCACGTTCGCGGCTCAAACCTCCGGGACCGAGAGCAGATAAACGCCGCTTATGGGTCAATTCTGCCAGCGGGTTGGTTTGGTCCATAAACTGAGAAAGCTGCGAGCGGCCAAAGAAATCCCGGATTACAGCGCTCAGCGCCTTTGGATTGATCAGCTTTTGCGGCGTCATTCCATCGACGTTGATATCGAACAGCGTCATGCGCTCTTTGACCAAACGCTCTGTGCGAGCAAGCCCGACGCGGCACTGGTTCGCCAGTAACTCGCCAACTGTTCTGACACGACGACTCCCGAGATGATCGATGTCATCCAGTGTGCCTTCGCCTCGACGCAAATTGATCAGGTATTTGATCGCTGCGATGAAATCTTTGTCAGTCAGAATTCGCTCGGTGGCATCGACGTTGATCCCGAGTTTTTGATTGATCTTGTACCGGCCGACGCGACCCAAATCGTACTTCTTCGGGTCGAAGAAGAGCCTTTTCAGCAAAGCGCGGGCGTTCGCGACCGTCGGTGGATCACCTGGGCGAAGACGACGGTAGATGTCCTTGAGCGCTTCCTCTTGATCGTGGGCCGGATCTTTTCTGAGCGCTTTTACGATTGTGTCATCGTTTGAGATGTCGATCACCTGCACCTCGTGAATGTTGAGCGCCATGATCTGGCGCACGGTGGCAAGCGTGAGCGGTTCGAAAGCGCGGGCGACCGTCACCTCACCGTCCCGGATTTCTGCCGTCAGCACTTTGGTCGCCAGCTTCTCTTCATCCATTTTGTCGCTCAGCTTGAGCGTCTCAATGTTGTAAAAGAGCTTGATCACATCCTCGTCAGAGCCGTAACCGAGAGCACGAAGGAAGGTAGTGGCCAGGAACTTTCGGCGTCGCTTGCGTCGATCGAGATAAATGTAGAGAAGGTCAGCGGTGTCGAACTGCACCTCAATCCATGAGCCCCGATCGGGGATGATCCGGAAACTGTAGAGCACCTTGCCGTTGACGTGAACGGTTGATTCGAAAGCGATCCCAGGAGAGCGGTGCAGCTGACTAACGACCACTCGCTCGGCACCATTGATTACGAAGGTGCCCTGAGGCGTCATGAGCGGGATTTCGCCCATGTAAACCTTCTCCTCCTTGGTGCCTTTTTCTTCTCGCAGTTGAAATGTGACATGTAATGGCGCGCTATACGTCTGCCCTTCACGCTGCGCTTCCAAAGCGGCCAGCTTCGGCTCGCCGATGTCATAATGGCTGAAGTCGAGAACGGCTTTCTCATCGTAGCTTTCGATCGGGAAAACCTCTTTAAAAACAGCCTGCAGTCCCTGATTCTTCCGCTTTGAATACGGGACGTCCTTTTGGAGAAAGTCGACGTATGAATTCGCCTGAACCTCGATGAGATTTGGCGGTTCGATGCCTTCCTTGATGCTTCCAAAGTAAATGCGTTCGGACATAATAATTAAGACGAAGAGCTAAAACCTTGCGGCGACCACCCTAAATCGCGGCCGACGCGGGGATGATGTACCGTTCAGCGACGAGCGAGGGGCACAAAAATGACAGCAAAATGGCAGGCTGTCAAATTCGCCCCCCATTTTGTTGCCAAGACTGTGCTTTTCCTTTTTGCGCCGGGTTAAAAATACTTCCAGGTGGTTTTAACCTTTTCCAATACTACCACACATCGGTCGCTGCGCAACAAAATTGTACCGCGACCGTCAATCAAAACCAAGCTGCTATTTGATTTCGACTTTCGCTCCTGCGGCCTCGATCTTCTTTTTGATCTCGTCGGCTTCCTGCTTGGTGACGCCTTCCTTGATTGTCTTGGGCGCCCCTTCGACAAGCGCCTTCGCTTCCGCCAGACCAAGTCCCGGCACTGCGCTGCGCACCTCCTTGATTACCGCAATTTTATTGGCGCCCATCTCGGTGAGGGTCACATCAAAGGTTGTCTTCTCCTCAGCCGCCGAAGCTGCCCCTGCGCCAAGAGCACCCGCTGCCGGACCGGCCGCGACTGCTACTGGTGCCGCTGCGCTTACACCCCATTTTTCCTCAAGCTGTTTCACCAATCCAGCAATCTCCAGAACGGAAAGGTTGCTGAGTTGCTCCACTAGTTTGTCTGTATCTGCCATTTTGTTTTTTCCTCCAATTGCCGCCTCCGAAAGCCTTCGAAGATTTAAGGTCGACAGCCGCCAACCCGGTCATTTTTCGTTTGGTTTATCGCGCCGCTATGAAGTGACGCGAAATTCTCTATGCAGTTGCCTCCGCGGGTTTTCCTTCCTTTTGCGCTTTTGCGTTCAGCAATCGCGCCAATGCCGCGCCGGGCTCGTTCAGCAAGCTTACCAGCTTCGTGGCGGGCGACAAAAGCAGCCCCAGCAATTGCGCCTGTAATGTTTCGCGCGACGGCAATTCCGCCAGCGTGTTCAATTGCGCCGTAGTAAGGATGGCTCGATCAACGAAGCCGATCTTTAGAGCGGCGATCTTGAATTCAGTTGCGAATGTTTTGAAAATCTTGGCCACGGGTGCCACATCGTTTTGTCCTGTGACAACAGCTGTCTGCCCAACCAGCTGATCGCCAACATCCGGAAAGCCGGAATCCGCCATCGCGCGCTTCAGAAAATTATTTTTGATCACGTGCATTTCTGCGCCTGTTGATGCGAGGCGGTTCCGCAGCTCGCTGAAATCCGACACCTTCATGCGCTGATAGTCCGTGACGAGTACAAACGGCGAAGTCTTTAATTTCTCCGACAAATCTGAAACAATGCTGGCTTTTTCTGGTCGCATGGTCGGTTTGGCTTTAGGCGTTCAGATAGGGCGCCGGATCAACGCGCACGCCGGGCGACATCGTCGCACTAATCGTCACTCCTTCAAGGTACCGGCCCTTCGCTGTTGCCGGACGGGCTCGCACCACCGCGTTGATCACCGCATTCCCGTTTTCGACGAGCGCGTTCTCTTCGAAAGAGAACTTCCCGACCGGGACAGCGACATTGCCGTTCTTGTCGAGCTTGAATTCTACGCGGCCGGCCTTCACCTCCTGGACTGCTTTGGCAGTATCATCGGTGACCGTGCCGGTTCGCGGGTTGGGCATGAGTCCGCGCGGCCCGAGCACTTTGCCGAGCTTGCGCACCTCCGACATCGCCGCAGGCGTGGCGATAGCTACATCAAAATCCTGAAAGCCCTCCTGGCATTTTTGAATCAGATCTTTCATCCCGACGTATTCCGCGCCGGCTTCCTTGGCCGCCTTGGCAGCCTCGCCTTCAGCAAACACCAGAACGCGCACCTGCTTGCCGCTGCCATGCGGAAGCGGGCACGTCCCGCGAACCATCTGATCGGATTGCTTCGGATCGACTCCGAGCCGGAACGACACGGTCACGGTCTGGTCAAATTTTGCCGGCGGAAATTTCTTCAGCGTAGAGACAGCATCGGAAAGATTGTACGTCTTGGTTCGATCGACCTGCTCAGCCGCTGCGCGATAACGTTTGCTTCGATTCGTTTGCATTTTAGTGCAGTTCAAATGCCCGGTTACCGGCACAGCAACGAGGCTCCTGCTTTAAAAGTGTCCGCCTCAATCCAGCAAGCGGAGCCCGGAAAATAGCGGCTATCTTCGTCTTGTCAAAGCGTTATGCACGGCACACGTCAATCGATTGGGGCTGTCACATTCTGCATCGCTGATTCCGCAGCTCGTCGCTCTGTTGCCGGGCCGTTTCGAATAACTTTGCCTTCCTTCATCACAAATGAGACGCGCTCGGTAGCGGTGATGTCGGAAGTCGGATCGCCCGGCATGGCGACGATATCGGCCACCTTTCCTTTTTCCAACGTGCCTACCTTTTGCGCGATACCCAGGAGCTCGGCGTCGTTTGCCGTGGCCGATTTCAATGTGTCGATTGGTGTCATACCGAGATCGACCATTAGTTTGAATTCTTTTGCGTTTTGGCCGTGCGGAAAAACCGCTGCGTCCGTTCCGAATGAAATCTTCACGCCCATCTTCACCGCGTTGCGGAACATGTCCGAGCGAGCGGCTGCAGCGGCTTTCGCTTTGGCCTGCAGTGCCGGCGGGTAATTGTCGATTTTGCCCATGATCCATTCCGTGGCCATCAGCGTGGGTGTAAGAAATGTTCCCTTCCTCTTCATCATCGTGAGCGTTTCTGGTTTCATAAACGAACCATGCTCAATCGAATCGACGCCGGCCTCAATCGCCTCGCGTGCCGCCTGATCGCCGTGACAATGCACTGCCACTTTCTTGCGCAACCGATGCGATTCATCGACGAGCGCCGCCATTTCAGCCGGCGTCAATTGCGGAGTGTCTACTTCGTCGGCGAGTGAAAGTACGCCGCCAGAAACTGCGGCTTTGATCACGTCCGCGCCATTCTTCACCTCAAACCGCACTGCCTTTCGAATTTCATCAGGACCATCCGCAATGCCGTCTGTGTAGTCCGACTCGCGGCCAAAAAGAAAATCGCGAAATCCGCTGGTGGGATCGAAATGTCCGCCAGTGGCGCCGATGCCTTTGGTAGCGACCAGCATTCGCGGACCGACGATCACGCCCTTGTTGATGGAATTGCGCAGCGCGACATCGACAAATTCGCGGCTGCCGACAAAGTGGCTGCCAAGATCGCGCACGGTTGTAAATCCGGCTTCAACAGTCGCGCGCGCGAAGGTCGTCGCGCGGATCGCCTGCTCGGAAACGTTCAGATCGACTTCTTGCAGTCGCCGCTCGTTGTAATTACCCGAATAATCGGCTGTCAAATGCGTGTGCGCGTCCATGAACCCCGGCGAAACCGTCGCATCGCCGAGGTCGATGACCTGAATGCCATCGGGAATTGGCAAGTTACTTCCGGCATCGACAATTTTTTCGCCCTCCACAATAACGACTGCGTTTTGCACCGGCGCATTGGATTTGCCGTCGAACATGCGCGCGGCCTTAAGTGCGATGGATTGATCGGCCGCATGCCCCGACACGCCGGAGCACAGGAGAATTAGAAGAATACGAGACGTGAGTTTCATCTCGCTCGTTTAGAAGCGATGCAGTACGCTGGCAAGAAATGAATGTGCACGCCGCACGCTGCATTCTCAAAGTAGTATCTAAGGCTTGCGCAGTTTCGCCGCACTTTGTTCAAGTCCTTCTCGCGCGGTGGCAAGTCCGGGATTGAGTGCGAGCGCCTCCTTAAATGCAAGCATGGCGCGCTCGTGCTGATTGAACAAGGCGAGATAACGTCCCCTGTTGACCAGCATGCTCGTATAGGTCGGCAACACCTTTAGATTAACGACGTCATCTTTCTCGAATCGCACGGTTCCATCAGCCAGACCGCGGGTTTGCAGGTGCGGGTCTGGCGAGTCGCGAAAACTCTGGTCGTTCGCGAGGTAAAAAACGAGACCTTCCGGAATAAGTTGATAGGTTTGAGGGATCCATTGAATCAGGTAACTGTTCGTTTGGTTGGCGGCCAGCAGGTCATTTGTTATGTAAACTGGCGCGATCTTGATTTCGTTGGTCACGATTGACCGAACCATTTCCAAAAAAGCCACGCTAATCTTTTGAGTGAGCGACTGGCTCTGGGCGAAAGCCCCGGGATCGCGTTCCCATTCTTTGAGGTCCTCAACATATGGCTCAATCTTCTCGTGCGACCGCTCGACCAGGGCGGGATGAGCGCGCTTGAGATAATCGAAGTACCACGAGCGGCGCAGCAGGTTGATGTCGATAACTTTTACGTCGCGCCGGCTTTGTTCCACCTCCTGTGCATAAAGCATTGGGGCAGCGACCTGCCAATCTTGTGTAAGTAAGAGCCCATTCGGCTGGATCGTGCTGAACAGATTTTCGACATAATCACCTGCGATGAAGTAATGCCTCCGATCGTTGAACGGCCAATTCGCCGCGAATACTGTCGAAGATGTGAGTAGAACAGCAGCTACAGCGACCCAGTACGTTTTTTGCAACGCCATTGCCTTGGATGCGCTCAGCTGAATCAACCAACGGACACCAAACCCGGCAGCAATCGCGACGGAAATGAAGGTCGGCAAGTAATACGCGTCTTTATCCTCGGCGATTTCATAGCTGATGCCGTAAGCCAGGTCGGCAATAATGATGAACAGCAGCAACCAGAAACTTGTGCGGTCCTGCCTGAAGGTGCTGCGGAACCCGGCAAAAGCCACCACGAGGGACAAAGGCAGCCAGGCAGGTCCAAATTCGCGCAGGAGCATTCGGCAGAATTCAACGAACTGCGCTCCCATCATGCTGGGCGTAAACGACAAGAATACGCGGTACTGCCGTCCGGTAATGTGCCACCAAATTTCCTGCAACGAACGCGGATTGCCCCAGTTGATCGCGGGTGAACGCGACGCTGCAAACGGCAAATAGGCGTAAACAGCGACAAGCCCAACGATCGAGATCAGGGCGGCACACAGCAGTCGGCGGCTCGTGAAAAATCGCACGCCCTGCGTCCTGTAAACGAGAATAGCCAGAGCCGGCAGGATCAATCCCACAGTCACGTGGTGAACGCCGAGGGCTAAGCCAAACACAAGCGCGGCCGCGTAAAGCCAATGATCATGCACCGTCACCGCCGCGCGAGCGTCTGGTCGGTCTGCAACGATGCAGCGCCTCCATCGAACCATCAGAAAGAAAATCGTCAGGATCAGCAGCGTGTTTAGCGTGTAAACCTCGGCGATTGTTGCGTACGACCACAGGGTGCGGGAAAACGCCATGAGCAATCCGGCGCTGAGTGCAGGCGCCCAGATCAAAAGATTGCGCAGGCGGCCGTCGCCATCGCTTTTCTTCTGCTGAGCGGTCTTCTTCTTCGATGGCAGAGAATGCGACGCGGTGATCATTAAGTCGGCGACGACAAGAGCCATCATCGCCGAAGCGAGCGCTGCAAAGAGAGCGGAGGAAAAATTGATTCGCGCTGCACCGTTTCCGAAAGGCAACATCGATGCGAGATGAGCAAGCATTACCCACAGAGGAAAGCCCGGCGGGTGCGCCACGCCGAGCCCTTGGGCGACCACGATCAGTTCACCGCTGTCGGTCAAAGTAACGGTGGGCGCCAATGTCCAGCTATAAACAATCAGCGCGACGAAAAAGACTGCGCCGGCGCAGATCAACTCGAGCGAGGTAAAAGAAACCGCCCTACTCTCCCTGGTCGGCCGATCCGACTCTGCGGAACGCGCCAGCCGCAGGCGCTTCTTAGCGTCGCGAGATTGTTT